>JAHFBD010000037.1:0-6196 GCA_023250175.1 Candidatus Melainabacteria bacterium | reverse complement strand
TAACTCTCTCACCAACAGTCAATCCTTTACGCCATAGTGCCATCGATAGTCTAAACAAATCAAAAAGATTTTGATAATCAGTTGTAATTTGATAAATATTGTCATGTGCTTTTCTAAGAGGTCTTAATTTTTTATCTAATTCTTTTGACATAGTAAATTCATAATGTCCTCTCATATGCGACTTGTGAACTCTTCCCCAAAAATCTGTCGTATGGCTATCTCGCAAATCTTTTTCCCAGGAAAAATAAGGCTTAGAATCAAGTGGATAAGCATTACATAAGCCTCCACTAAAATTCGAGCCCCATCCTAAATTAAGAATTTGCAAGCCTTTCTTTTTAGAGGATTCAATTAAATCTTCAATCGTAAGCCCTACTTCATTTATATCTGTATACTCTTTAGAGTAACCTAAATAATCTTTATATGGAATTTGTATTTTTTCTAATTTCTTTTCCAATATTGCCGTGGGTACTAAATATGCAACATCACAGCCTTTATTATAGTGATGATTATTTAAAACAAAATAACTATAAGGAATACCATCCAAAGTATATTTTTTATTCTTGTTAATTACTGCAACAAAGCCACGGGTAAATATAAACCTTGTTTTCGTAAGGTCATTAAATATATCTTTTGACCAAGGCCAAGCAGTTTTATATAAATGCAATGGATCGTTTTTATTTTTTTCATCAAAAACAAATATTTTATTTAAGTTAAAATCAGAGATTTCAAATCCACGTCCAGGAAATAAGTTTATATCCTTAGCATTAAGATATGAAACCTTTCCCAGATCATTTCCAAACTGTGCTAATAAAGGAGGCTCTTTGTCTGGAGTTCTTTTACAGTCAAACGTTAAAGCACTAAAACCATAGTTCAGATCAAACGATCGAAGAAAAGTTCTTTCAGTTTCCATTTGCACTTTCTTTGCTTCGGGATTGTGTTCATGACGTATTTTTATAGGAAATGGTACAGAATCAATAGTACCCACATTATGTAAAATCGATTTTGCCAGATCTAAATCTCCTTGTTTTTTTAATATTTGATAGATGGCTGAATGTAATCTTATCTCCTTAAATAAATGAAGAGCCTCTGCTTCTGATTGTATATTTCCATTTTGTATTTGATTTTTTAAATTTCGTAGAAGCTGTACAGGTCCTTCGAGTGAATGTAAGAATTCAACATTAAAGTTCCTCAAATCCCATTTTTTATCTAAGCACAATTTATATAATTCTCCTAATATTTTAAAATGCTCTATTGATGCATCATTCTTAATCCAAAGTATAATCTGCTCATTCAAAACATTTGCTTCATCATCATTAAGAAAGTCTAAATACATTTTAGAAAACTCTCTTAAGAAATCATCACTGGGTCTATAATAGGCAAAACGTGCAAAGCCCTTAATTAAAGGGTGAAGTAGAAGTTTTTTTTCTTTGAAAGAACTAATTCCTTCAAGATAACCATTGATTTTTTCTTTGCTCGGTTTAGTACCTGCTAATGAAGATAATGCGAAAAGTAAAAGACTAAGAGAAAAGTTGTTTTCTTTGTAATATG
The DNA here is from genome assembly GCA_023250175.1 of Candidatus Melainabacteria bacterium. Lineage (GTDB taxonomy): Bacteria > Cyanobacteriota > Vampirovibrionia > 2-02-FULL-35-15 > 2-02-FULL-35-15 > JAHFBD01. The sequence goes on along the minus strand of JAHFBD010000037.1, from coordinate 4,648 downwards.
CAATTGTATCCTTACACAAATCCAAGAACTCTTTACTAGGTCTTGAGTCTGCTAAAGCAGTAAAATCTGTAGTAATGGAAATTAAATTTCTATTATTGTTTTTTCCGTGATCATGAGAAACAATATCATTGTAAATCTTCCACAGTGATGATTCCAGAGGAATTGCATCACACAGTTTTATCATTGCATAGTTTAATGGTAATGAAAGAGCAATATGCCCAGGCATTAATTTATCTGTTTTAGTAAAAGTATTAACCCACTCATTTTCTAAAGTTGTTCTTATTTCAGAAGAAAGATTTATAAGCTTATCTGCCTTTAATGCATAGACATTGTGTGCATTAATCAGTGTTCCACTATCACTTATCAATAACTCTACTAACTTTGGAGCATTTTTATGTACCTCCAGTGCTGAATTGAAAAGCTTCCGCTGTTCTTTACCTGGGTTTGCTTTTATAAGCTCTGTAAAATTTTTAGCTAATGGGGTTTTTATATTGTTCATCGTTGAGTAAATAGATAATGTTTTTTTATACATATCTAATAACTCTTCATCTGGCTTGGCTAGGACAACATCCATTACATCATCAGTCTGAAAAGTATTTTTGTAATTGCTTTTCATAAAAGTAACTAAATTCAGATATGTCTCAAAGTAAGACTCTGTTTCTTCAGCCTTAATACCTTGTTTGAGTAACCCTACAAATCCTTTTGTTAAACCTTGAATACTCATATTCTCTTTTATAAGACTTGTACAATATTTTTTATAAACCTCAAAGTGTTCAGAAGATGGTTTTATTTTTATAAGATCCTCAAACTGAATAATAAAGCTTGTGGGATTAGGGCATACATTTAATCCATTTTCCAATAGTTCCAGTATGTCTTCCGATGGTTTTGTAGGCAATAAGTCTTTTAAAAACCTAGCAAAGGTAAAATTATCTACATTAGAAATCTTGCATTGATTAATACCTAGCATAAATATATTTAGCTCTCTAGTAGAAGCATTATTTTCAAGGAGATTAACCAATACTGGGATAGAATAATCTATTTCCCATTCATGTTTTTTATAAAGATTAACAGCTTTCGCACAAGACTCCCACTGGGTAGAGAACTTATCTGTTTGAAGTAGGAAGGTAAGCACTGACGTTGCTTTATAAATATCTGCTTCTTGGCTAAGATGGTAATCAATAACATCTTTATATATAGCCCATTGTTTATCATTTGGTTTTTCTTTTAATAGTTCGCATAATAAATCAGAAACAGAAGAAACACTTTTTCCTTTTTTTTGAGAAAAAATAATATCAAATAGTTTGCATTGATCATTTGTAGGATTTTCTTTTATTAAGTCAATAAAATTCTTTTGTGATTCTGAAACTAACTGCTTTTGATGAAAAAAGCTCTTATCAACACTCATTACTAATCCTTTTTTTGATAAGGCTATTTGCTCAGGTGTTGCTTTTAAAGAAATCAGGCTTACTAATACATCTATTAAATGCATTGTTAAAATTTCCTTTTCATGAAAATATACAAGAACTTCATTACAAGCTTTAAGTTGTTCTGGGGATGTTTGTAATGAAATAAAGCGCTTTTCCTTTTCAAGCAAATCCTGTACATCCCAATTGTTTTTATAAAATTGGTTATAGGCTTCATTAAACACTTCTATATGCTTAGAATTAGCACCAACCTTCGCTAACTGTCTCTCTGTACTAAATGGCAGATAAGCAATAAACTTCCTAAGCAATGTTGGAATAATTTTCATAAATAACTGCTACAAATAATACAGCAAAGCTATTTAATATTAAATGTCTTACTTATTTTATTGATGGCTCTTGTTTTGTCATGCAGTGTAGACCACCACCTTCTTGAATAAGGAGGGTACAATCAATGCCAACAATTTTTCTATTTGGAAAGATTTTCTTAAATATGTCTATTACAACCTTATCAGAAGAACAATTAAACATAGGAATAATCACTCCACCATTTACAAAAATAAAATTAGCATAAGAGTTAGGCAAACGTTTGTTTTTAATCCTCATCTCATCTGGCATAGGCAACTCTACAATGTCTAATTTATAACCATGCTTAGGGTGTTTCCAACTTTTTAGATATTTAATGCTTTCATTTAAATGTTTATAGTTTTTGTCCCTTGAATTATTAGACTTACAAATTAAAATCTTCTTTGGTCCTATAAATCGTGCAACATCATCAATATGACCATCCGTATGATCCCCTTCCAGTCCACGTTTCAACCAAATAATTTCTTCTATATTAAATGTAGATCTTAAATATAATTCGATTTGTTGTTTGCTCAGATTAGGATTTCTGTTTTTATTTAAAAGACATTGTTCAGTAGTTAAAATAAGTCCATCTCCAGAAAACTCAACCGAACCACCTTCTAACACTATCGGATAAGACTCAATCTCAATACCTTTATAAAGGGCAATTTCTCCCGGCACATAATTATCAAGATTCCAGGGAGGAAACTTTTCTCCCCAGGAATTAAATTCAAAATCTAACACACAAGATCTTTTTTTATTGTTTCGAGTTTTCTCTACAAAGAACGGTCCGTAATCACGAATCCAGATATCATTATTCGGAATAATAATTTTTTTGCATTTAAATTTTTCCCCCGAAATCTGTCTAGCAAGCTTATAAATAGTTTCTACTTCGTCCAACAGTTGTTCATTCGCTAAAATCAGATTAACATCCTGAAAATCCAATATTTGTGAAACAAGCTGAATATAAAAATCTCTTATTTTATTTAATCGTTTCTCTCCCCACTCTTTTTTATTATGAGGCCATGAAAGCCATGTAGCAGACTGTTTTTCCCATTCGGGAGGATAATAACGATCTGTGTTTTGAGTCTTTGTATTTAACCTTTGTATTTTCTCTTTGACTTTCACTAATTAACATCCCAGCTTTTTAAAATACTTTGATAATTATCAATCCTTCTATCTCGCAGAAATGGCCATGTTCTTCTACATTCTTTTGTCTTGGAAAAATCAATGTCTACAAATGTAACTATTTCATCTGTCTTATCCATATGTGCTACTCCCCCATATGGATCCACAAGAAATGAATGTCCCCAAAAATTTAAATGTCCTTCACATCCAACACGATTTACGGCTAATACATGAATACCATTAGCTATAGCATGTGAGCGCATAATAGTAGTCCATGCTTCTACTTGCTCTTCATTTAAAGCTTGTTTTGATTTGCCTTGATAAGACTCATCATCATCCCAACCAATTGCAGTAGGATAAATTAAGATATCTGCCCCTTTAAGTGCAGTAATTCTAGCTGCTTCAGGAAACCACTGATCCCAGCAAATTAAAACACCAATATTGCCAACAGAGGTTTTAGTAACCATGAATCCTTTATCACCTGGGGTAAAATAATATTTTTCATAAAATCCCGGGTCATCAGGAATGTGCATTTTTCTATAGTGCCCAACGATATCTCCATTGTTTTCAATTATCAAGCAGCTATTATGATAAACACCTTCCCCACGTTTTTCAAAAATTGGCAATATAATAACTATTTTAAAATCCTTTGCAAGTAGTTGAAAGTATTTAACTGCTTCAGAATTAATTTCTATAGCTAAATCAAAATTCTTTTTATCTTCAGTAATAGGGAAATAGTCCCACAAAAACAGTTCAGGCAATACAATTAGTTTTGAACCTTTATTAGCAGAGATTTTAATTTTCTCTGAATAATAATTTAGATTTTTATTAAAATCTTTTTGAGATTTTCCCTGAATCCAAGATGCTGTAAATAGTGATGTTTTTTCCATTATGTCCTATAAAAAACTAAAGTGCTTTTATTTTACCCGACAAATATATCTAAATCTAATATCTCTTAGCTTAGTCCTAGTGCCTTTTTAGCAGCATTGCTCACTTCATTTAATAATGAACCACCACTAGTAACTACTTGAGCAAGTCCACCATTGTCTTTAATGAAATTTAACACCCCATCAATTGTAGGAGTACAGTTTGTATTTGCACATCCACAAACTGTCTTTTCACAAGAAAGTCCTCCACTGCTAGATAGTGTTTGTGATGGTGTAGGCTTGGATACTGCTTGTGAAACTAGCGTGCTATCTGTACCACTTATTGTTTGTTTGAAATTTAATATCGAATTACCACCAGTGAAATCTGTTTGTAGCCTTGCAATGAATGAACCATCTCCCTTACTTGTAATAGTTACTGAATCAAATGCTGTCATGCTATCTTTTGGGAAAGATTCTGCTTTTACTTTTGATCCACCTATTGAAGCACTAGCCTTGCCATTAATTGTCAGAATTGATGGGTTTCCATCTGATTGAGATATTTCTATTTTTGTTAAATCGACTGGGGTTACACTTGAAATTACTTTTGTTAAGCCTATTATTTGTGGTGTTCCTAATATAGTATTTCTTGCTGTTGAAGAAAGTAAATCACTAGTTGTTGTTAATTGAGAAGCAGCAGTAGGTTCATTAATAGCACCGCCAACAATAGTATTTTGAGCAAGTCCTCTAGTAGAGCCAACTGCAAAAGCTGAAAAGTTTTGTGGGTTTGTGCTATTGGTAGTATTGTTAACAGATAAAACTCCAGGGGTATTTACTATAGCACCTGCAGTAGGTTCAAAAAAAACAAGACTTACTGTATCATCCATAGCA
>JAHFBD010000036.1:2616-13766 GCA_023250175.1 Candidatus Melainabacteria bacterium | reverse complement strand
TTACATTTGTATTTTTTTCAATAATCCCTTTAAAATTTAAGTTAGCTTGCTTTAAAAAGACGCTTGCAAAGTTGCCTCGATTTATTGCACGATAGTTTGCACCTACCCCAAATTGTCCAAAAGGTGGTGGTGCTATTGAATCCTTTGGCAAGAAAAATAATGATGGTATTGCAAATTCTAAATTAGTATCAGTATATTTTTTTTCATTTACTGCCTTTATTCTGACAAGGTTTCCAAGAAACGGATAATTATTATCTCTTCCACTTGGGATATTACCAGGATTAAACCAATCCCACCATTCATATCTACTACGAATTGAACCACTTAGTTTCCATTTACTGGGGAGTTTAATTGTATCTGGTTGATCTTTTTTTTCTCCTGATATAGTTGGAGATTGTGTTTGTGCAAAGCTTACATTAAATGATGTAACAATTAGAAATATTATTAATAGAGCAATTTTATATTTTTTCATTTTTATCTCCCCCATTGCTATTATTTAACTTCGTTTTTAAATGAATGCCTTTTAGTAAGGCAACAAAACCAAAAAACATAAGACTGACAGATAGTATTGCGAGGATTATATGTTTTATGTTTATTCTAATATTTGCAATAAATAATTTCTTTGGATCACCATCTTCTTTGCTGATAGCTAAGGTTCCATCTAGGTACTCTTGAGCATCAGGTATTCCATCTCTATCAAGATCCGATTTAAATCCAAGTTCTTTTGGTAAATTTTCTGGATGTGATTTAAGCTCAAGAAACTTTTTCTTTCCGATCTTGTAAATAATATGATTTCCAAAAGCGTTTAAAATAGGGCTTTTTACTTTTATACCAGGCTGAAAAGCACTACGAGCTCGCATCAGTCTTTCCATTTCTGCTTTATTTAATGATTTTATTTGTCCTTCTTCAAATCCTTCTGGTCCATCTCCATGTGTATGGCAGAGAGCACAATTAGTGTTTCTTCCAGATACTTTTCTTGAGTATTCATAAAATTCAGGATAGGCATAAGCATTTAATTCAAAAGAATAAACTAGTAATAATAAAAAGATGTAAATAAATTGAGACTTTTTCATGAATGTCCCCCTTTAATAAGCTCAAAAATCTGTTGTCCAAAAACAGTCATAGTTACAAAATAAATAAAAGCAATAATTGCAATAAAAGTAAGAGTCTTTCGGCTTGTTCCACTAAATATTTTTGGTACAAGGAATAACCCAAGAACAAGAAGTATCATGATTATAATAATTACCCAGAAAGGAAGTAGTTCCATGGGGTAGTAAATAAAATAAAAATACCACTCGGGTTTAATTCCTTCTGGGGTTGAGCCAAGAGCGTTATATGGTTCAACTAGTGGAAATGAAAAGAATGATTCAAACGGAATTGTAATTGCAAGTATAAAGAGTATAAGAAAAGCTATTGCCCAGAGGCTAAAATCTTTTATTAAAAAGTTTGGGAAGAAAGGTTCTTTGATTTTTGGTTTTTCATCAACACCCTTACTCATTCCATGAAGTTGTACTGAAAGCAAATGGGCACCTAATATTGCAAATATTGCAAGCGGAAGAATTACAACATGGATTGCATAGAATCTGCTTAGTGTTTCTTGTCCAATACTTGGACCACCTTGAATGATCTCAATCAGTTTATTTGGAAGTTCCGAGAGACTGCCAGGCAAATATTGTCCAACAGCACCAATAAATTGTAATCCTACTTTCGTGGCATTAACAGAAAGCTGGTGCCATGGAAGTAGATAGCCTGTAAACCCAAATGTGTAAGTTATAAATAAAAGAAGTACTCCAGTTCCCCATGTAACTTCTCTTGGTTTTTCAAATGCCTTCATTGCAAAGGTTGTTAAAAGATGAAGAATAGCTGTTAGTATCATTGCTGATGATGTCCAGGCATGCAGATTTCTTATTACAGCTCCACCGGGCACTTTATCTGAAATAAATTTAACTGAGTCATATGCTTCATTAACAGTAGGTTGGTAGTAAAAAAGTAAAAGCAAACCAGTTATAACCTGAATAGTAAAAAAGAGCAATGTCAATCCACCTAAATAGTATGCCCATGACATTTTGTGTATGGGGACTTCTTTTTTCATTAGCATTGACTGAAGATTCATTTTTTCAATAGGAAATCTTGCTCTTAAAAAATCAGCAATTGTTGTTAAACTCTTCATGTGTTTTCACCCTTTACTATGTAAACTTTGTATTCATCCAATTTTGATTTATCAATATTTACTACAATGTGATTATTTGCATCCATTAATATATGTTTAACTTTTGGTAGTGGTTTTGGTGCTGGACCATCTATTACATCTCCGGTTTTAATATTAAAGTGTGAAACATGACAAGGGCAAAGCAATGCCCCCTCTTTTACTTTATTGGTTACAGTACAACCTAAATGAGTACATTTTGCAGAGTATAAAATTGGTAAGCCATTATCTCCTTTAAAGGCTAATGCTGGTTTCATTTGATAATCAATAAAATAAATACCTTCATCTGTTTTTAAATTTTTCAAATCAGAAATATAAATAAAATCTTTAGTTAGTCTTTCGGTTTCAAGTTCTTTTTGCTTTATTGTTGCTTTCATCTTTTGTAACTTTTGTTTAAGCAATTCTCCTTTTTCACCTTTTGATAATTCAGGTCCTCTAAAAAATGGAATAATTTTATCGGCTATTCCAGTTATAAATAATATGAGCCCACTTGTAATTCCAAAGGCAGCTTTAAGAAAAAATCTTCTGGACTCCGACTCAATTTGAGCAGTAATTACAGACTCTTCTTGTCTTCTGGAATTCCAGACTACGATTTGTGGGAGCCTGAATAGATATTCAAGCGGAAGTGCAAAGACATGAATTAATCGTGAAAAAGGAATTAAAAGAATAATTAACCAGGCAACAGCAATGTGAGCTTTAACAACAAAAGGCATGTTAGTGATATATGTTATATCGGGTCTAAATGAAAAAATACTTTGTATATATGGTGCAAGTGTATGTGTTGACCATGAAGCCCCCCATCTATATAAAGATGCAATTAAAATACCAAGTAAAATTTGTATAGTGAGTAATGAAAGAATGACTAAATCCATGTTGGAGGTAACTGCCTGGATTCTTGCATTTCGTAATCTTCTAACAAACAAAATAATTAATCCACAGAATGCAAAGAGTGCAAAAGTTAATCCAAGTGCTTCAAAAGTATAAAGGATTTTGACATTTGAAACTAATGCTTGCAAAAAAGATGGCATTGTAAAAGCAACTATATGTCCTCCTAATATAGTTATTATTCCTATGTGCCAGGGGACAGAACCCCAGAGTAATTTTTCTTTTTCTAAAAATTGAGATGATAATGAAGATATACTAAACTTCTTTGAATTAAATCTGTAAACAGTTCCGGCTATTAAGGAAAATAATGCAACATATGGTAAACCTATAAACAAGAAGTAATCATGCATTGTGTACTCTCCTTAGATCAATAATATTATTTTCAACAAATATTTTAATATATTCTATAAGAGATTTATATGGGTTTGATTTATCTTTAAGAGTTTCAATTACAGTGCTAAGTGGTTTTATTAGACATCGATTAATGAAATCTTCTAGCCTTTTTTCATCTTTCAAATAAAGTGTGAATCTTAAAATTATTGGTATGAAATCAGGGAGCTCCTTTTCGTTAAATACCATTCCATATTCATTATATGCTTGTTTTAATCTAGCCATCAAATCACTACGTCTAAAACTTTCTTCTCCAAATAAATGTATGCTTGCATATAAGGAGCAAACAGGATTTACTTCAAATGTTTTAATATATAGTTCTTGAAGTTCTTCGATTTTATGTGTGTTGGAAAATTCTATAAAGTCTTTTAATAGAGTTATTGAATCATCTTTTGTCTTTAAATTTTCCATTTGACTGTTTAACTCGTTAAGCTTATTACAAAAGTCTTCTTGTGGATATTCAAGCATATTTGCTAAGAGAGCAATCGTTGTACAATTGTTTTTTTTACTCTCCATTATAATCCTCTCTTTGGTGTATTCAGTTCACCACATCCTGTACATCCTTTGCATACCTCGGGATCTAATTTTGTTTCAATTGCCTCTTCTCTTTGAAGAGGAGGAAGAACAAATCTTTCATATACTGTTGGCATTGAGGTCATCTGATAAATTTCCTCAGCCTCCTTTTCTGTTAAATTTGCTTCTCTCATAATTGCTTCAACAGCGCCTTTATCTATATCGTGCAATTGTTCAGAGCGTTTAAAATATCTTACAGCAAGCAATTTTTTCAAAACACTCGTTATTATTTCTTCATTCCCGGCACTAAGTAATCCTGCTAAGTACTTAGTGGAAAACCTGGCTTTTTCAATGCTAGTAAAAAAAGCTTCTTTTGCATGTTCATAGATACCATTATCCATTTTTCCCATAACAGGAAGGAGTGGTGGAACATAAAATAACATTGGAGAAGTTCTATATTCTATGTGTAATGGTAGAGCCAGTTTCCATTCGACTACATATTTGTAAACAGGAGAATTCTGTGCAGCATCAATAAATTCATCACTTATTCCATTGGCTTTTGCTGCTTCAATAATTTTTGGATCGTGAGGATCTAAAAAAATACTTCTTTGCGATTCTACAAGACTATGGTCAGCTACTTTCATAGCTTCAGGCATTCTATCTGCATCATATAATAAAACACCTAAATAACGGATACGACCAACACAGGCATGAAAACATGCTGGTGGTTGACCAGTTTCAAGCCTTGGATAACATAATATACATTTTTCTGATTTTCCAGTTTTCCAGTTATAGTAAATCTTTTTATATGGACAGGCACTAATACAGGCACGCCATCCTTTACACTTATCTTGGTTAATAAGTACAATACCATCCTCACCACGTTTATAAATAGCACCAGAAGGACAAGCAGCAACGCAGGATGGGTTAGCACAATGATTACATATTCGTGGTAAGTACATCATTGCAATATTTTCTATTTCCAGCATTAAATCTTTTTCTTCTTGTGATAAGTTTTCAAGATTTGGATCGTTTTTTGCATATAGATTTGATCCTCCTAAATCATCATCCCAATTAGGTCCAGATTCTATGTTTATTTGTTCGCCTGTAATTTTTGATATTGGTACTGCTGTAGGCTGATCATCACTTGGTCCAGCATTAAATAAATCCTCGTATTTATAAGTCCAAGGCTCATAATAATCTTCTAGCCCTGGCATGTTTGGATTGTAAAATAAATTTAACAATCCTTGTAATTTACTTTTTTGGCATTTAAGTTTCAGTTCATCATTTTCCAGTACCCAGCCACCCTTATAGTTTTCCTGATCTTCCCATTGTGTTGGAAAACCTGTTCCAGGTTTAGTCTCTACATTGTTCCACCACATGTATTCAGAGCCCTCGCGATCAGTCCAGATATTTTTACATGCAACACTACAAGTGTGACAACCAATACATTTGTCTAAGTGAAAAACGACTGATACATGTGCCCTAATGTTCATTTTTTATATAGCTCAAGACAAGCTTGAGCTTCCTTCTTTTGGTTCCTTCCCTTGGATCGGATTTGGTAGCAAAGCTACACAAATCCTTTAAGTTGAGATTACGTTTTAACATCATTTTCAGAATTGTACCTTTCTTAGTTTTTTTACAATTACATGAGTCTCTCTATTTACTCCTTGCGGTCCCCAATAGTTAAAGGCATAGGTAAATTGAGCATAGCCACCAATCATAAATAATGGTTTTAATCTCACACGGGTTAAACTATTGTGTCCACCGGCTCGTTTATTGTTTCTTTCTGGAGATTTAGGAACTGAGAGAGTTCTTTCTGGTGAGTGATAAATCATGCATATTCCACGAGGAAGTCGAGCGCTAACACAAGCTCTTGTACAAACAACCCCATTATCGTTATAGATTTCTACCCAGTCATTATCTTCAATACCAGCAAGAGCGGCATCATCATCATTCATCCATAAAGGCTCAACACCTCTTGATAAAGTTTTCATTCTTAAGGTATCCCCAAAAGTAGAATGTATGCCCCATTTACCATGAGGTGTTAAATAATTTAGTACAATGCTGTTCCCATTTTGTTCTGATTTAATTAAATCACCATAAGTTTTAGCATCTATTCTTGGCTTGTGAGTAGGTAGATGTTCTCCAAAAGCTATATAGGCTTCATGATCTAAATAAAAATGTTGTCTGCCAGTAAGGGTTCGCCAGGGTATTCTTTCTTCTACATTTAAAACATATGAAGAGTAAGTTCTTCCTTTGTTTATATTTCCAGTCCAAAATGGGGTGGTGAGAACACGCTTAGGACTTGCTATTATGTCATCAAAGTTATATTTCACTGCTCTTGTATCTTTTGCTAGATGTGTTAAATCTAATCCGGTTTTCTTAGATTCTGCTTCAAATGCTCTGTATGCTAGTTCACCATTTGTTTCTGCTGCAAAGTGTAAAATATATTCACAAACATCCTTATCATCTTTAAGTGAAATATATTTATTCCCATTCCATTCTTCTGTCGGATATTCTTTTAAATGTTCTTCATAGATATCTTTAATATCATATAGAAGTCCATGCCCACCAATTCCATTGTTTTTGATTGCATGTCCAACGGAAATAAATTTATTGTACAAATTTGTTAGATCTCTTTCTACCACTCTAAAACCTGGCATTGTTTTACCAGGGATGGGTTCACATTCTCCCTTTGTCCAGTCTAAGACTTGTGGTTGTGCCATTTCACCTGGCGTATCATGCATAATTGGAAGAGCAATAATGTCTTTGTATTTGTTTGGAATATAAACTTTTGCAAGTTCAGTTGTTGAATGTGCAATGTTCTTAAAAATATCCCAGTCAGACTTTGATTCCCAGCAAGGTGTAATTGCTTTCTGTAATGGGTGAATAAATGTATGCATATCAGTGCTATTAAGATCGTTTTTTTCATAGTAAGTAGCGGCAGGAAGAATTATGTCTGAATATAAAGCCGATGTGTCCATTCTAAAGTTTAAGTCAACTATTAAATCCATTTTTCCAAACGGTAATTTATCATGCCATGTAATTTCTTTAACTTTATTTTTTTCTATCTCATCTGCTATTGAATTAGTATGGGTACCAAGATAATGCTTTAGAAAATATTCATGTCCCTTAGCAGAGGACATAAGTGCATTACCACGCCAGATATAAAACACTCGAGGAAAATTTTCTGGAGCATCTGGGTCTTCTACTGCAAATTTAAGCTCTTTATTTTTCAATTTTCCAACAAGATATTTAACGATTTCTTCTTCTGTTTTTGCTCCATTTTGCTCGGCTTCTTTTGCAATTTCTGAATTACTTTTACTAAATTGAGGGTAAAAAGGTAGCCAACCAGAGCGGACAGCCTGGATATTTTTATCTACAGCATGACCGCTTGACATACAATGATTTTCGTCAGATACAGCACACATTTCGCTAAATGGATTATCGTAGCGCCATTGATCGGAGTGGATATAGTGAAAAGATGGAGAATTCTGTAGTCTGGGAGGAGTACCCCAATCTGTTCCGAATGCCATTGGTGCCCAGCTACACATAGGTGCTAGTTTTTCTTGTCCAACGTAGTGGTTTAACCCACCTCCATTAACACCAACACAGCCAGTAAGCATAAGGACTGTAATGGGTGCTCTATAAAGCAAATTGTTATGATACCAATGATTTACTCCAGCTCCAATAATTACAGAACATTTACCTTTAGATAATTCAGCAGTTCTAGCCCATTCTCTTGCAAAGTTAATTACTACATTTGCTTTTACCCCGGTAAACTTTTCTTGCCAGCCAGGAGTAAATGGAACTTCATCATCGTATGAGGTAGGAAAGTCTCCACTTAATCCTCTGTTTATGCCATATTGTGCCATTAAAAGATCAAAACCAGTTGTAATAAAAACGTCTCCATTTACTGTTTTAATTTTTTTTACAGGTATTTCACGAAAGACAAACTTATCATTTGTGCTTTCAGTAAAATCAGAAAACTTTACTTTTATTACTTCATCACGATTATCTATAAAACTTAGAACAGGATCTATCATTTGTCCATTATTGCCATCTTTGTTTTGTAGGTTCCATTTGCCTTTTTCTTTTTGCCATCTAAAGCCCAAAGTTCCATTAGGTAATTTAATAGATTTGCTTCCGGCGTCAAAAACAAATGTTTTCCACTCAGCGTTTTCCTCATTTTTTGTTTCTTCAATTTGAGAAGCTCTGAGTAATTTGCCACAAACCCAGTTACCATCATTATCTTTATCTAAAGTAACTAAGAATGGAGTATCGGTATTATCTTTTAAATAATCAATAAAATATCCAGTTTTTTTATCTACGAAATATTCTTTTAAAATCACATGTCCTACTGCCATCCAAAATGCGGCATCTTGTCCTTGGTGAATAGGGATCCATTCATCTCCTGCTTTTGATGTCTGGCTAAAATCAGGAGAAAATACAACAACTTTTGAGCCGTTATGCCTTGCTTCAACTAAGAAGTGAGCATCAGGTGTTCTTGTCATAAAAACATTTGATCCAACAACAGCGATGAATTTTGAATGATACCAGTCTGCACTTTCAGCAACGTCTGTTTGCTCACCCCAGATTTCAGGTGAAGCTGGTGGCAAATCACAATACCAATCATAAAAACTCATGCTTACACCACCCATAAGCTGAAGAAATCTTGCACCTGCGGCATAGCTTACCATTGACATTGCAGGAATTGGTGAAAAACCAATGATGCGGTCTGAACCATATTTTTTTATAGTATAAATATTTGCAGTTGCAATGATTTCATTTACTTCATTCCAGGTAGATCTTCTAAGTCCGCCTTTTCCTCTTGCTTGTTGGTATTCTTGTCTTGAGGTTGGGTTTTCTTGAATTGATTTCCATGCACCAAGCAGATCACCCTCGTGTTTCTTTTTAGCATCTCTCCATAAGTCAAGTAGTGTACCCCGGATATAAGGATACTTTACTCTTATTGGGCTATAAATATACCAGGAGTATGAAATACCTCTTTGACAACCACGAGGTTCATAAGGTGGGACATTGCTATCTAATTTTGGATAATCTAAGGCTTGTAATTCCCAGGTAACAATTCCGTTTTTTACGTAAATATTCCAACTGCAGGAGCCGGTACAGTTAACTCCATGAGTACTTCGTACAATCTTGTCATAAGACCATCGGTTTCTGTAGAACTCTTCCCAGGTTCTCTCATCAGGGTTTAAAATATCTTGAATCCACGACATAATTTTTTATCTCATTTCTTTGTTAAATTTTTCCTAACTCCTCTTAATCTCTTTTTATAAAGCAAAGCAATTCCTATATATAAAAACAAACATCCAATCCCACTAAATGCTAAGTAATAAATTCCTGTTTCTTTTACAGGCTCGTCTTTAATAGATCTAAAGAAACCTACCAAATGTACTGATTCTTGTTTTGTAATAGGATGATCTTTATATGTTTCTTTCATGACTTTCCAATTTGAGTTTTCAATTGCTGAGGCTAAATTGTGTTTCCCGAATTTATTGAAAGCTGTTTCTAATGAAGGTCCAAGCTTTCCTCCACCCCATTTGCCTATACTGGCAACGTTATGGCATGAGATACATGAAAGCCCACCATTTTTAAGAGGTTTACTTCCAAGAAATAATTCTCTACCGGTCTTTGTATTTGGGGGATCCAGTTTTGCTTCTTCTAGTTTTGCAATTCGTTGAGATTCTTTTTTAATTCTTTCATCAGCAATTTCTGATTCTAAAAATTTTGCAAGTTCATCTGTTTCTTCTTTACTAAGTGGACCAACTTGTTCTTGCATCCTGGAAATTGCTTTTAAAAGATCGCTATGTTGAAAGGTGGCGGCTTTTTTCAGATCAGGACCAGTTAAAGCTCCACCACCTATGGTATGGCAGCCCGCACACTTTAATACAAATAGTTTAGCGGGCTTATCCTCTGGAGAAGGAATTTGTGGGTCTTCTATAGAGTAAACAGGTAAAGAAATAATAAAAACAAATAAAGCACCACTAATGCTTAAAAATAACTTTTTATTTAATATGGGTTTAATTCTCATTCTTCTCAATTTAAATTAACCCAAAATATTTAAACAAACCATCAATCTAATTAGCGATTGTAATCAGTCTTTGGGATTAATTATTGTAGAGGCTTATTTAATTGGTTCTAAAAATAAAACAATAGATCATCCTTAAGGATGACTTCTTCTAAGTGTGGAGTAAATGTTTTTGTGGAACCGTTTGAGGTTCTAGAGTAAAATTATTAAAAAGTTATTGATGACTAGCAAGATCAATCCTAAAGATGGATGTTAGTTGATTGTTTGAAAGATACAGTTGAAATATAAATGAGTGAAAACGAAAAAAAAATAACACTAGCTTTAGCTGAAGATCATGTTCTAACTAGAATTGGTTTAAAGGTTTCTCTTGAAAAGTACTCTAACCTTAAAGTGATTGCAGAAACAGCAAATGGTAGGGAAGCGGTTGAACTTGCAAAGGAAAAAACTCCTGACTTAATCATTATGGATATTAGTTTGGTTGAGATGGATGGAATTGAAGCAACAAAAAAAATCAAAGAAGCAAATCCAAATATTAAAGTAATAATGCTTACAAGCCATGAAGCAGAAAGAGAAATTTTAGCTAGTCTTGCAAGTGGTGCAGATGGTTATTGTCTTAAAGATACTTCTCCTGAACAGCTTTATACTGCGATTGAGTCAGTGAATGAAGGAAGCGCATGGCTTTCAAGTCCTGTTGCTGAAAAGGTTTTAAGAAACCTATATGGTAAGGATATAAGCCAGATTAAACAAGTTGACTTTACAAAGGTAGCAAATAATCATAATGGGAATAAGCCACCAGCGAAAACCAGCTCTATACCTACGATTCCTTTGTCTGAAAGAGAATCACAAGTTCTTAGATTAATTGTTGATGGTAAAAGCAATCAAGAAATTGCAAATAAACTTTTTGTAACACTTCCTACCGTTAAGACTCATGTGAGAAGTATTTTAAATAAACTAAGTGTAGATGATAGAACACAAGCAGCGGTTAAAGCCATGCGAGAAGGCATAATAGCTTTTTAGTGCTTTTGTCCCTTACATTTTTTTAAGCATTTTGAATGACACTTTTTATCTGAAGAACTACGAGCTAGTGACGAGCAGCATGCT
>JAHFBD010000036.1:0-2606 GCA_023250175.1 Candidatus Melainabacteria bacterium | reverse complement strand
CTTTCTAGAAGGTTTTTGCTTACATTGTGTGGTAGCTGCAGCAGAACATGAGTTGCTAGATGAAGATCCAGTCGAACTGCTACCAGGAAATGATGAGCTGCCTATGGGTGATGGTAAACCGGCTCCAGGTATGATAGAAGAAATTCCTCCTGATGATGTTGATGAAGTGGAGGATGGAAGTCCTCCACCTGAACTTGTAGATGCTCCTTGGAAATTCCATAATGTACTTAAAATATCAAAGTTCATTGCACCAGAGAAATCAACTGCTACATCAGTACTACCTGGGGCAGTGCTCATAATAATGAATATAGCATTTGAGGTACTTCCATCTGGATTTACATTAATTGTCATGATTTCTGGTGTAACAGTTACTATAGAGGTATTACCAGTACTTCCTGATAAATTGATTGTACTGTCACCAGTAAAAGTATCTGTTTTACCCATACAGTTTAAAATAATATCTTCTCCAACAGGAGCCATATTTATGGAAGGTGCAAGATTTAACGTCCCGCCATTGCCTAGAAGACACTCAATTTTTGATCCATCTTCAGCTAATGCAAGATTGTTTTGGGATGCAAGAACTAAGAAGAAAACAAAACCTGTAAACAATATAATTAAATTTTTCTTTTTCATAGTGTAGTTAATTTAGCATTTAGCTGTAAATATTTTCAATAATATACTAAGTTAAAATACTGATTTAAAACAGCTTATGAATTCATAAGATCATAGTTTTGTTGTTTTCTATATTTCCTAATTGTAAGTGTGGAATTAGTTTTTTTAATTCCTAGTAGTAGCATATCTATTTTTAAAACTTTACCGGACTCTCTTAGTTGCTTTAAATTCTAGGCTCTAAAATGGTATTGACAAACCCGTTAAGTAATGTAATAATATATTCTATTCAAAATTAACTATATAGAGCTATTTAGCTGCAAAGAAGTAAGCAATAGTTTTTAATTTAAGTGAAAACCATATGAGCCTTAGTATAAAAGAAACTAGACAAATACCGACAAGTCAGATTAGAGCGCAAGTTTGTAAAGCAAGACCTTCAGTAAATGTTGAAATAAAAGAACAGGCTAAACATCCTAACTATCCAGAAAATCCTAATTATCTGACTTTTTTTGAATTGCTAAAAAAGAATTGTTCAAATTTAAAAATATTTGTAAAAAGCGCATGGGAAAATCGCCAAGATCTTTTTACCTTACTATTTAAGCTACCTGGAAGTGGGAGGAATTATGTTCAGTGGATTGGAGATGTTACTCCAACAGATCATATAAGGCATATATTTATGCCATTTGGTACACACTATATAGCACCATATAATTCTTATAAAGAACTGTTTTGCTTATCTAAAGGGGATTCAACAGGACTAAAACTTGGGGAGTATAAGGATAATGGCAAAGAATATGACGTCTGTTTATTTACGCCTAAAACAGGTCCATTTTATGATCAGTTTTCTAATATAGTTGGTAGAAAAGGATTACTTGGTTCACCAGATAGTGAGTGCTGGCAGCATGTAAACTCACTTATAGATAGAAAAGATTTTCTTACTCCAGGAGCAGTACAAGGTTATGAGTCTAAAATAACTGAAATCTTAAAAAGAAAAACATTGGAATTTGAAAAAGAATTATCTAATAGTCAAAGTAATCAAAAATTTGATCTGAAAGAAAAATCAAAAGAAGCTATTGTAGAAGTTTTAAGTGAATGTATCTTGGGGAAAATCTCAAAAAAACACTGGGATCATATAGTTGATGATTTTGCTCAGTCTACTAAGCATCTTTTTTGGGAGAAATTATTTTTGCCAATTCAACTCCCACCTGCTTTTAGTTCATCTACTCGTACTGGACTCAATGCACTAAATGATTTAGATCATATTTCATTAGTAATATTAGAAGATAGATTAAAAGAGTTAGAGCATAAGAAACCAGAAAATTTGTTAGATATTCTGGCTCTTGAATCCGGACGTATTATAAATAACCCAGATGGTGAGGCTAAACATAAAGAAGGAATTCTTAGGATGGCAAAAGTATTTCTTGAACTGGTTTCTGCTGCTCATGCATCAAATATTAATTCAAAAGGTTTCTTTGATTATGAGGCTTTAATAAATAAAGATTTTAGAGCAGAGTTAGTTCATGCTATTGATAATCTAGGAACAAATAACCTGGAAGAAATGGTTCAAAAAGTATTAAAAAATCCAGAGTTATTAAAACCGTTTGAAGCTGCTGCCTATGCAAGCTTTGCTCATAATACGGCTATTCCAGCCTTTACCCGCCAAGCAGATTTTTATTTAGTAAGTAAAGATAGTAAAGGGAAAGAAGAAGAAAAGAAGCTAATGACTGAAACTGAAAGGAAAGATTTTGAATTAAGTAGTAATAATCCTCTTGCACAAATACCTCAACATGGACAAATAGTCTTTCCACTTTTAGGTTATGCAAGTATTGAATTGAAAAATAATGGATTTTTGGATAAAAACAATGAACTTAATTCTAAAATGATTTTTCAAAATGATAGTGCAGAAACCTTAAAAAATATTGCTAATTCTATTTCATTTGGTCAAGGACAAAGAAAATGTGTTGGCAGTGTTCCTTCTCTTAGTCTTATTAAATGGG
>JAHFBD010000220.1 GCA_023250175.1 Candidatus Melainabacteria bacterium | reverse complement strand
CCTGACTCTCACTGGCAAATTGAAATGGAGGAGGCTTTTCCATATACTGAAACACCTGATCAATGGAAAGCTATCTGTGACGTAAAGTCAGACATGGAATCCACAAAACCTACTGACAGATTAATTTGTGGGGATGTTGGTTTTGGAAAAACCGAGGTTGCTATAAGAGCTATCTTTAAAGCTGTTTTATCAGGAAAGCAAGTTGCTGTCTTAGTTCCTACTACTATTCTTGCACAACAACATCATAATGTTCTTCGAGACAGATTAACTCCTTATCCAGTTAAAATTGCTTCATTAAGCCGCTTTGTAAGCAATAAAGAACAAAAACAAATAATTGGTAAACTTACCACTGGTGAAGTAGATGTAGTCATTGGAACACATAGACTTTTACAAAAAGATGTTGTTTTTAAAGATCTTGGTTTAGTAGTCATCGATGAAGAACAACGATTTGGTGTTATCCATAAAGAAAAATTAAAACAGCTAAGAGTTACTGTAGATGTAATAACCTTAAGTGCTACACCAATACCCAGGACCTTACACCTGGCTTTATCAGGTGCAAGAGACATGTCTCTAATAAACACACCTCCTTCAAACCGATTACCAATTAAAACATTTGTAGGTGAGTTTAAATCATCTATAGTTAAAACATCAATTTTACATGAATTAGAAAGAGGCGGGCAGGTTTATTTTGTTCATAATAGAATTGAAACGATTTATAAAATGGCAAGCTACATACAAGAACTTATTCCTGAAGCAAGAATTTCAATTGCTCATGGACAAATGCAGGATAAAGAGCTTGAAAATGTAATGGTAGATTTTTTACACAAACGGCATAATATTCTTCTGTGCACAACAATAATTGAGTCTGGAATTGATATTCCAAATGTAAACACCATTATTGTTGACAATGCGGATCAAATGGGGCTTTCCCAGCTATATCAATTAAGAGGGAGGGTTGGCAGGGCAGAAACACAAGCTTATGCATACTGCCTTTATAGAGTAGACAAGGTTTTATCTGACAATGCAAAAAGCAGATTACAAGCTATAAAAGACTTTTCAAGCCTTGGCTCAGGTTACCAAATCGCACTTCGTGATATGGAAATACGTGGGGTTGGTAATATTTTAGGCGCAGAGCAACATGGGCATATGATCTCAGTAGGCTTTGATCTCTACTGTCAACTGTTAAATGAGGCTGTCGATAAATTGAGAGGAATTGAAACTCAGGATCTTGAACTTGAAACTATAATTGATTTAAACGTAAGTGCATTTATTCCTAACTCTTATATTGAAGATGAGCAACAAAAAGTCATTGAATATAAAAGGCTTGCAAATGTTAGGATTACAAAAGAGCTTGATTATATAAGTTCAGAATGGAAAGACAGATTTGGGAATTTTCCTACTGAAGTAGAAAACCTAATAAAAATTGTTGCACTTAGAATAAATGCTAGTAAGCTAGGCATTAAACAAATCAGATCTGAATCTGGAGGTACTGCAAATATTAGAATCGATGTAGATTTTCGACTTGAACATTGGATAAAATATCAAAAACAACTACCACTAAATTTAATAAACAGAACAACTTTCAAATCAAGTGCAAGAGGGGGAAGCAATTCGGTATCTTATTTACTCTTTAAAACTACAGGACTAGATAGTAACCAAATACTAGATTTATTATTTGAGTTAGCTCAAAACCTTAAAAGAATCAACATTAATGAAAAGATTGCTTAGTTTAGCCTGCCTATAGACCAGCATACAAAATTGTTTTAGAATATAGATTTAATAAATGAGGTCCAGATGAGAGCAAATTTAATATTTTTTTTCATTTCTATTCTTTTATACAATATTGTTTTTCTAACAGAAAACTCTTATGCAAGCACAAATGAAAACATTATAGCCACAGTAAATAACATCAATATATCTACTACAGAATTTGGCAGATTATACAATGCTCACAAAAAACAACTACATACAAGTTATGATTTTGATTTATTTACTCTTCAAAACAAAAATCCTCAGATTGCTCAAAAACGAAAAGAACAAATTAACCAAGCAAAGTCTGAAGGATTAAATATTACTGCGGATGAACTTGATGAATCTGTTAATAAACTATTAACAGAATATGGCACTATCGAAAATCTTGAAAAAAAAGCAAAAGAAAACAATTTAACACTTCAAACAATAAAAACAAAGTTGCAAGAAAATTTATTACTTGATAAATATTTTGAAATAACAATAAGAGATAAAATAACAAATCACTTAATAAATGAGCTCTTAGTTATAGAAGAAGCAAAAACAAGAAAACTAGAAGTAAAAGAAGATGATATTAATAAAAGATTGAATTTTCTTAAAGATAAACAAGGTGGAGAAAGTGGATTCAAAACATTCTTAGCAGAAAACAATGCAACCTTAGAAGATGCTAAAAATGAGATAAAGAATCAATTATTATATGAGTTAACAAAGGAACAGATTATAAAAGAAAACAAGGATTTTAATGATTTCATAAAGGGGAAAAAAGACTCTGCAAATATAATTATTTACAATAAAATCGATACAAATCCAGAGCAACAAACTACACCAAAGACACCGACATCCAGTTTACGTACAAACAAATATCCAGTTCCTACAAAGCAAAGAGTACAGGGGCTTAACAGCATTGAAAGAGGTACAAGCCAAGTACTTGCTGAATTAGAAAAAAAGATCAAAGACTTAAATAAGAACATTGTTAAGAATGAGCAAAAACTAGCCACAGAATCTCCTCCGAAAACAGAAGATACAAAGGAACAAAACAATACACAGAATAACAATAATCAAATTGAACTTAACAAATTAAGTGGACCGGTCATTCTAAAACCATTACAAATAACCGATGTCAAAGGACAAAAGACAGAAGACAGAATAATAGAACTTATCGCAAAAGATGAAGAATTAAAAGAACAAAAAAAAGAAATCAAAGAATTTGAAAGAAAAAAGAGAGAAGAAGAACAACTAGCTAAGCTTGAGATTCAAAAAGCAAAAAGAGCAAAAGAAGCTCAGCTTAAAGAACTTACAAGAAAGAAGAAAGAAGAAATAGCTTTGGCTAAAGCTGAGCAAGGAAAAATAAAAAACCTTGAAAAAGAAAGAAAACTTAACGAAGAAAGGCTTGCTAAGCTTGAAGAAAAAAACAAAAAAGAGATTGCATTAAAAGCTGCTAAAGAAGAGAGAGAAAAGCTCGAAGCTCTTCAACAACAAAAAGAGAAAGAAGAAGCCTTAGCTAAAGCTGAGCAGGAAAAAATAAAAAACCTTGAAAAAGAAAGAAAACTTAACGAAGAAAGGCTTGCTAAGCTTGAAGAAAAAAACAAAAAAGAGATTATATTAAAAGCTGCTAGAGAAGAGAGAGAGAAGAAAGAAGTTGCATTAAAAACAGCCAAGGAGAAAAGAGAGAAGCTCGAAGCTCTTCAACAACAAAAAGAGAAAGAAGAAGCCTTAGCTAAGGCTGAACAGGAAAAAATAAAAAATCTTGAAAGAGAAAGGAAACTTAATGAAGAAAGGCTTGCTAAGCTTGAAAGTGAAAAAGCTAAACAATTACTAGAAGAACAAACAAACAAACAAGAACCTCTACCATCCCAAATCCTGGAAACAGTAAAACCCATTAATCCTGAACCAAAATATTCAGTTAACTTAAATGATTTAAATATATTTATGACTGGTAAATCTAATTTACAAAATGTTCAAGGAGCTGAGGATAAATTAAAAACTTTAGAAGAACTTAGAAAAAGAATTGATGAAAGAAGGTTAACAACCAAACAATAACAGCTTGATATAATAAGCTTGATATAAATCTTTAAAAGTATATGTCAAATACTATTAATCCAACAAATAAAATATCATTTATTGCTCATAGAGGTATTAGCTTATATAAAATTCCAGAAAATACACCTGAAGCAATTGAACAAGCTTT
>JAHFBD010000219.1 GCA_023250175.1 Candidatus Melainabacteria bacterium | reverse complement strand
TAATGATGACGTACAGTCTGATGAAGTATCAGATCAAGTATTACTCTCAAAAGAACTAAATAAATTAATTGATGAACTGTTAACTGAAAGAGAAAGAGAAGTGGTCAGATTACGTTATCATATAAATGAACAAACTCTTTCCAATGAAGAAAGAAGTTTAAATGAAGTAGCAAACCTAATGGGCATAAGCTTAGAAAGGGTTAGACAAATTGAATCCAGAGCAATTTATAAATTAAGAAATAACTCTTTTATTAGAAAACAGCTTATGAATATGATTCGAGGTTAAGCTTGGTTGAGTTATCGAATTTTAATTGGCAAGGCTCGCCAGGCGGCAAGCTTGTCTTATGGTATATCAAAGAAAGGATTTGTGTGGTTTCCCACCAAATCCGATCAGATGAAAAGAATTGACAAATGGAAGCTCCAGCTTGTCTGGAGCATTATAAGAAAAAAGGATTTGTGTAGCTTTGCTACCAAATCCGATCCGGCAAAAGGAATTGGACCCAAGGGGACTCGAACCCCCTGCCTTTTCGTTGCGAACGAAACGCTCTACCAGATGAGCTATGGGCCCTTAATAATCCAAAGTTAGAAAATTGTGTATGTGTATCTGTACTGTCCTCCTTTTCCAAAATATAAAATAACATAATGTAACAATGTATAGCTTTGGCCAGAAATTGCCTTCTCTAACCTCTAGCCTCAATTCCATAACCATTAGCTCTCCAATTATTAGTCCTCTGACTTGCAGAATACTTGGCCGAGGAAGCACTTTTAATTTATACTATTAGTTTGTTACTAAAAATATTGGGTAAATACATGGCAGAATATTGCAAAGTTTGTGGAATTGGTTTAAAGGCAAGTAATACAGTGGATTATCGGCCTGGTTCATGCAGGGATTGTGAATTAGAAAGAAAAAAGCTATATAGCAGCATGTCTTTTGATGTGGGTACAGGCAGCTCCAGAAAAAATAAAAAAGATAAGAAGAAGAAAAAAGGGAAATTATCTTCAAAGAAATTTACAAAAAGTAAAAAGAAAGACTTGAAGAAATTAAAAACACTTAAGTTCAGACTTAAAAAAGAAAAGCTGATGAAGGCTAAAAAGTTAGCAGAGAAAAAGAAATTAACTAAAATTCGCCTTGAGAGAGAAAAGAAAAAGAAAAAATTAAGAGAAAAATTAGATCGTTTAAGAAAAGAAAGAATTAAAAAGGCATTAAAGTTAAAACTTCAAAGAAGAAAGCAAAAAGATAGAGAAAGAAAATCTAGAGAAAAATTAAAACAAAGGATTAGGAAGGCTAAGGAAAGAGAAAGAAAGACATTACAAAAAGAACGTGAGCGGTTAAAACGAGAAAAATTAAAACTCAGGCAATTATTAAAAGAGGAAAAAGATCGAATACGAGCTGAAAAACGAGCTGATAAAGACGTAATTCGCTTAGAAAAACAAAGATTAAAACAAGAGAAACAACAAGAAAAAGAACGGTTAAAAAAAGCTAAGGAGGCCGCTAAGTTAGCACTAGTCCAGGCTAAAGAAGCAGCACGTCAAGCAGCATATGAAGCAAGGCGTGTAAGAGAAGATGCTAGAAAGCCTCCTATGGTTAGTGTAGTTACAAAAGTAAAAGAAATGCAACCACCGCCAGACGTAAAAATTATCGGGGCTTCACCAAAAGAACAATTACTTCGTGTCCCACAACCAACAAAAGTTATTGACCCTAAAAAGCCCTCTTCTGTTGCCGGGGCTAGTGCTTCACTCCTTGAGTCAGCAACTGTTATCCCAGCTAAAGCTAACGTTAAAGAGGAAAAAGAAATTCTAAAGCAGTCAGTAACTGCACAACACAATGAAACCATTCAAAAAGAAGTAGAAAAGCTACAAAAAGATACTGACCCAATAATAGATCGTTATAATCCTTATTCAAGCGGTGAGGTAGTAGATCAAAATACTCCAAGACCACCTTCACCAACCCCATGGTTAGCATCCAATTTTTCTATTGTGAAAGGGGATTTCCAGGAAGCTAAACAGGAAGAAGGAGCAACATCATCAAGTGGTTTGTCAGAACAACAAGTAAAAGATATAATTGAAAAAATCAAAACCGAGCATAAGCGTAAATCTACTTAATACCCATCGCATACTACTGTTATCTTAAGCGATTATCTACCGCAAGTTCTGATAATACCTCTGCTCGGATATTTTAGATAACAAAGCCTTGTTTAACTAATACCAGCTTATGGAACCTTACACATACTGGGTTGTCTATCTCTTTGTCTACCTTTCTACATATATTTTGATTTCATATAACTAGCATATAAATGAAAAAGATAACAAAGTTAAATTTCTTTTTTGCACTTGTAGTTTTTACAATAGCAATACTACTGTTTTGTATAAACCATCCTTCACGTACTAGTGCTCAAGAAACTGATTCAAATATTGCACCGAGTATTGAGGGTGCACTAACAAAAGATATTTTAGGAGGAAAAAAGCAAAACCCTGAGGCGGGAGTAAAGAAAAAACAATTCAGAGCTAAAGAGAAAGAAGAGCTTATCACTTTTTCTGCAAGAAATATTCCTGTAAAAGATGCTTTCGCAACCCTTGCAAGAATTAGTGGAAAAAGTATTTCTGTAGGGAGTGATATCAGGGATGATGAAACAATTGCTGTAGTTGAGATTCAAGAACAAACTTTTGAAGAATCTTTTTATAGTCTTATAGATGCTGCAATGGTTAACTATACAACTACAGGAAATAGTTACACTGTTATCAAGACTGGTAGTGCAAATCCAATAATGATCTTTGGTTTAGGTGCAACTTCTGTAGACAAGGATCTTCCTCTTACTGAAAGACGGGCTGATCTTTCTTATGACAATCAAGATTTAGCTACTTTATTAAAGGATCTTGCCAATAAGTATGGAATTGATATTGTAATTACTGCAGCCCCTACTGAAAGAGTAAGCATCCGCGTAAGAAATGTTAGTCTTGTCGAAGCTTTAGGACTTGTTTTAAGTGGGACTTCATTTGACTATACAACAAGCGGGGATGGTAATGAAACTTATATTATTTACAATAGGCTAAACAAAAATTTTACTGTTGGGCAGGAAAGTCGAATGTTTTCATTAATGAACCTTGAAGCAATGGATGTTCAGGCATTGCTTCCTACTGAGGTAAGAGCAAATGTAAGAATCAGCAATGATCAAAATTCAATTATTGCAGATGGGTCACCAAATGACTTACAGCGGATTAAGGAATTTCTTACTAAAATAGACAAGCCATTGCCACAAGTAGAGCTGGAATTAAAATTAATTGAAGTACAAAAAAGAGCATCTCAAGACTTAAATGTCTTTTTAAATACAGGGTTTGCTGTTGGTAACTTAAATAAGTTTTCAACTGTCGATGGCATGACAATAAGCAGGGGTGCTGTAACTGTATTTGATTTTACGCTTGATCACTGGAGAGCATTTAATAAACAAGTGACATACCTAGAAAAAGCTGGTCTTGCACAAGTTAGAGCATATCCTAAATTGGTTTCTTTATCAGGAAGAACAGCCATGATAAACATTGATACAGATACAAACTTAGTTTTAGGTGCTGCTCAAAATACAGGTGGGGCACAACTTGCAGTTCAAACACAACAACTACAAAGAATTACTGCTGGAACTGCTCTTAGTATCACTCCAATTGTTGGTACAGAAGGACTAATAACTGCAAAAATCCAAATTGAAGTCTCCGATAACTCTGGTATAGTCGACCAACAAGGTGTAAAAATACCAGCAACAACAACAAGAAGAAGAATTAATGCAGACGTACAAGTAAGAGATGGAGAAACTGTAGCAATTGGGGGATTACTAATTGATAACAATTCTGTAGATAGAGTGGGGCTACCATTTATAACTCGGTTGACTATACTAGGCGATCTGTTAAGTAACAGAAATCATCAAAAAACACAAAGTGAGCTTATTGTTTTAATAACACCCAGAAT
>JAHFBD010000035.1 GCA_023250175.1 Candidatus Melainabacteria bacterium | reverse complement strand
AATTAAAGACTATAAGTGATAGGAAAATAAAATAATATGGCACGATTTGCAGGAGTTGATTTACCACATAATAAAAGAGTAGAAATTTCTCTGGGTTATTTATATGGAATTGGAAGATCATTAAGTAATAAAATTCTAAAAGTAACCGGAATTGATAAAAACAAGAGAATGAAAGATCTTACAGATCAAGAAATAAATAAGCTTAGAGAAGAGATAGAAAAAAATTACCAGGTGGAGGGCGATTTAAGAAGAATTGAAGGGCTAAATGTTAAAAGACTTACAGAAATAAATTGTTACAGAGGGATCAGACATAGAAGAGGACTACCAGTAAGAGGCCAAAGAACTAAAACAAATGCAAGAACAAGAAGAGGAAGAAGGAGAATGACTGTTGCAGGAAAAAAACAAACTCCAAAATCTAAATAAAAATTGAAGGAATAAAGAAAAATGAAACCAAAGAAAAAAGAAAGAAAAAATATATCAAGTGGTATAGTTCACATACAATCAACATTTAATAATACTATTGTCACTGCAACTGATCCTCAAGGTAATGCTATAGCCTGGTCAAGTGCAGGAGCTTGTGGTTATAAAGGAGCAAAAAAAGGGACTCCATTTGCAGCACAACAAGCAGCTCAAAATGTAGCAAAAAAGATTGTTGATCATGGTATGAGACAAGTTCAGGTAGAAGTAAGCGGGCCTGGGTCAGGAAGAGAAACAGCAATAAGAGCATTGCAATCAGCTGGATTGAGAGTGGTTTTATTACGCGATGTAACACCTATTCCACACAATGGCTGTCGCCAACCAAAGAAAAGAAGAGTCTAATATACATTTAGATAGATTAGAATTTTAGAGTTAAAAAAGGAGCAAGTGCAATGAGTCAAATAACAACCAAATGTCTTGAAAACAAAACAAATAATGATGGTTCACTTTATGGAAGGTTTTTAATTGAACCATTTGATAAAGGATTTGGTATTACTGTTGGGAATTCACTAAGAAGGATTCTTTTATCGAGTATTCCCGGTTCAGCTGTAACTGGCGTAAGAATAATTGGCATAACACATGAATTCTCATCGGTCCCTGGAGTTGTAGAAGATGTTATAGATATAATGCTCAATCTGAAAGGATTAGTAGTTAAATCTTTTTCAGATCAACCACAAACACTAAGAATTTCAGTAACTGGTCCTGCTACAGTTTTAGCAAAAGACATTCAAGCACCCAGCGATGTTCAAATAATTAACCCTGACTGGAAAATTGCAACATTAGCAAATGATGGGAAGCTAGAAATGGAAATCATTGTTGAAAATGGTGTTGGTTATATACCAGCCGACAAACATAAGGCACAACAAAATAAAGCAATTGATTTAATTCCTATTGATGCAGCCTTTATGCCTATTCGAAAGGTTGCCTATGTTACTCAACAAGGCAGAACTGCAGAAGGACAAGATTATGATTCTGTAGTTATTGATTTATGGTCCAATGGTAGTGTTGATCCTACACAAGCATTGGGACAAGCTGCTGCAAAGCTAATCGAAAAAGTTGCTTCAATAGCACAATTTTCTGGTGAATCATTAGCGATCCCAGTAGCAGTTGAGCCAGTAAAACAAGAAGAGGTAGTGGATCAAAGAGTAACTTTAAGCATAGAAGAACTAGAGCTATCTGTAAGAGCTTATAATTGTTTAAAAAGAGCAAATATTAATTCCCTAGGCGAATTGCTAAGTCTCTCATATAATGAATTGATGAATATAAAGAACTTCGGCAAAAAATCTGCTGATGAGGTTTTGGAAAGATTGCATGCAATGGGATTACATCTAATAGATGAAACTATTCCACAATATACTCCACAAGAAAATCCTATGGAAAGCGAGGCTTTCTCAGCATGAGACACTTAAGAAAAAAACATAAATTATCACTTCCTGCAGATCAAAGAAAAGCGGTATTACGATCCCTAACCAACGCTTTTTTTAAAGCTGGTGAAATAAAAACCACACTGGGAAGAGCAAAAGCAGTGCAAGGTGAAGTGGAAAGATTAATTACTTTAGCCAAGCGTGGTGATATGCATGCCAGGCGTCAAGCCGCAGCATTTTTATATGAAAAAGATGTTGTTAAAAAACTGTTTAATGAAACTGTTGGAAATCTAAAAACTCGACAAGGCGGTTATACAAGATTAGTTAAGGCTGCTCCAAGACGTGGCGATGCTGCTCCTACAGCTATTTTACAATTAGTAAATTAAGAATATTTGGTTACTACTTAGCTAGCATAATATTTCTAAGTAAGCAACTTATTAAGGTAAGATTTTATCCGATTTATTTGGTAAAATCTGTAAGGTGTTATAAATAGCAGACTAGAAACACTTCGGAAAGTCGGTTTTGGGAGTGTAACGAAAAAACCGACGGTAGGTAGAAACAGCATTTGTGTCAATTCTAAACACCCATATAGGCAATCTACAATTTAAAAATCCTGTTCTTTTGGCTTCAGGTACATGTGGAATTGCTGCAAAAGAACTTACGCCTTATTTTAATTTAAGCGATCTTGGGGGTATAGTTACAAAAAGTCTTGGGATTAAACCATGGGTAGGAAACCCTACTCCAAGGGTTGTTGAGATTCCTGGGTGTGGACTATTAAATTCTATTGGACTTCAAAATCCAGGCATTGAACACTTTACAAAAAACGAGTTGCCTTTCCTAAAAGAGCAAAATGCCAATGTCATTATAAATGTAGTAGGTGAAAGCCTTGATGAATACATTGAAGTAGTTAATTATACAAAAAACTATTCGGGGTTTGTAGCTCTTGAATTAAATCTTTCTTGCCCAAACGTAGATGGAGGACTGGATTTTAGTCAAGATCCTAAAAAAGCTTATACTCTTGTAAATGAAATTAAAAAAATAGCAACTGTACCTGTCTTAGTAAAGCTATCCCCTAATGTTACAGATATTACCGATATTGTCAAAGCTTGTGTGGATGCTGGTTCTGATGGAATTGTTTTAATAAACACTGTTTTAGGATTAGCCATCAATAAATGGACTAAAAAACCTACCTTACCAAGAGCTGTGGGTGGATATAGCGGACCTGCAATAAAACCTATTGCGCTTAGAATGATTTGGCAAACATATAAAAAATTTCCTAATGTACCAATCATAGGAGTCGGTGGAATTCACAATGCTGATGATGCAATAGAGTTTTTATTATGTGGTGCAAACTGTGTACAGGTTGGCACTGCAAACTTTATAAATCCAAAAGCAAGTATAGAAATTATTTCTGGATTAAAAGACTATTGTGAAAAAACCAAACTATCTTCTATTAGTGAAATCATTGGACAAGCTCATGAAAAAACACTTGCAGGTGCAATACACTAATTTCCCATTATATTCGGTTAAACATTTTCAAAGATTAGTTCTTTTAACAATAATGATTCTTCATTAGACAATTTAGATATGTCCAATTTAGATTTGTCACTTTCAACATGCTTTGCAAAAAATTGATTAAGTGCTAACTGGACAGGATATTGACGATTATGACAAATTGATAAAATGTTATAGGCAAGCTTTGTGTAGTTTAAGCATGGAGATTGCTCACCTGGCCACAGTAATGCTTTATCATCTTTAATCCTATAATCTTTTATATTACGTTCAAAAGATATCGCATTGCCTGCATAATTTGCATCTTCTTTATATAAGCCTTTTCTTTTCAAGGAAGATCTAAGCTTATCTAAGACTCCTCGTTCCTGAGTAGATGTAAAGTTTCCACTTAATTGCGTAATAGAATTAGTCTTCACACTGTCGGATATTATAGCTTTAACAGTCTTTGACATAAAAAACTCCTTAAAATATTCTAAAAAAACGTTCTAATTAAAACATAAAAAGATTGGCTTAATCAAGTTAAGAGATGACACTTATTGGACTTACATATTGCTACTGATAAATAGTTTAGTTACTATATTTTTAATTGTTATTAAAGGATTAATTAAGAAAGAGGAAGAAATATGGGTTCAACTTTAAAAATTCTTGGTTCAACTATTCTTGGAGCAAGCCTAGTAACTGCCACAGCAAAACCATTTCAAGAAACCACTGCAAATCCACCAAAAAATAGCTCAAAGCTAGAAAACAAAAATGAATCTAATATTAAAGACAAACCTATTCACTTGCCACTTAAATTTGATTTTTTTCATGTACCTTTATCAGAAGCAGGGAAAAAATGGATTGAAGTACAAAAAGACATTTTTACTAAAACTACTAAAAAACAAAATGGTGGATTAATAGATGCTTCTACCTTCTTGACAGAATCCACAAGAAAATTGCTAGATGGTTTAGTCGGCAAAAAAGGTGGTATTGGTGTAGTTGAATTTAAATTTGTAAAATTAGACAAAAAAGAAAATGGATACCAATATGCACTTGATGTCGATTATAGTCATGGAGAAAAAGAAAGATGGTATATAAGTGTGTCACCATATTATACAGATCAATTTCCTAATGATTTACCACTATCTTTTATTCCATTAGCAATTTGGAAAGGGACAAAAGATGGCGGTATAGATAAACTAACTCAACATGAATTAAGATATGAAAAAATTATTACTAAAGGCGGTAGTATCAATTTTGAATATTTGTTAAATAAACTTGACGAAGCCAAAGACAGTAGAAAAAGTGAACTAGCTGATCAAGCTAAAATAAAAAGCTTTGACCTTACTAAAAACGAGCCTATTGGCTATATTGGCTTAGCTGATGCAAATATACTGAATGATCCTGTTCTCTGTGGAATAGTAGAAGATGTGGGATTCTTTCCTGAGTTAATGAATAGAGCTGGTTATAATTTTGTCACAAATAAAAAAGGACAGAATGTTATTCAAGTAGACAGAGCCCCTAAACAAATTATAGAAAGCGAAGTGGAATCTTTTAGGAAAAAGGGAGTAAAGAATGTTTATTTGAAGCTAAGTGCCCATGGAAATGAGGTGGGAACATACTTCCTTTATAAGCAAGGAGAAAATATACTTAGGTATGGAATACTTACTCCTCGGGATTTAGGTGATATTTTAGATAAGTTTCAGGATTGTAAATTTGTTATAGCTACTGATGCATGTCACAATGGTGGGCTTTCTGATACTTTAAAAAGATATAAAGATCCAAGTGGGAAAGACGGTAGGATACATTTATTTACCCAGTCAAAAATATCTGGGTTTAATCAGGAAGGAAGGTTAAAAGGTACTGTTGGTCATGCTGATATTAGAACTATGCAATTTCCAATAGGGCTGTTAAGTGTTCCTGTTATATATAAAGCAAACATAGCACCAAAAACATCCTCGTCATACTACAACATTTTCTTTTATAGTCATATTTTAAATGGTGAGCCTTATGGAAAAGCACATTTGAAAGCTGATGAAGATGTGAAAAAACTAGTACCTTGTGACGCTGGCGCTACTAAGAGTACTCCACAAGGTGGAATTACTACCTCAATGTTAGAGTTAGAAAATAAAGAGAGAATTTAATCCTTAACCTAAAAATTAAATTTTATTTTAGGTATTGACATCGCGCCTCAACTTGTATATCATTATCTACCAATAAGTAATAACATCGTGGTAATGACTTATCAACACTGGATTTCGGGGGTAGTAGTCATGGGCACATATTTAGGGGTAAGGGCAGTAGAACATTTAGGAAGACCAACAAATCTTAGCTACAACAACAATAGTCCACCATTAATTCCTCCTGGCAAAAGACTTATAGCAGTTATGGATAATGGGTTATATAAAATTGCACCTGATGTAACAAGACCATCTGAGTATAAAGAATTCTATGACTGTTATGCACAAGGGATTTGGATAGCTATGCATTTATATTTACTGGAAGAAAGTGAAATAACTAAATGTCCCGATGAGGGGAGAGTATACAACAAATAAAGGAGAATAACCATGACAATCAATAACAATATAAAATCAACTATTTTAGCAATGATAGGAACAATGAGTTTAATTACTGGCTCTCTAATATGCATTTTAAGCATGCGCAATTTAAATACCTTGGTCCAGTATTACCCACACTATTAATCACTACAAAGTAATGTTTTAAGTTCAAAGAAGAAACCAAATAAAAAGAAGGAGTAGATGGAAAACTCTTAGCATCATAACAGGTGACTTTGTTAAACAAATTGAGCAAGTAAAACAGGAGAAAAATTATGAGAACAGACAAGAAAATTATTTTAGTTGGCACTGGAATAGTAACACTACAAGCAGCTTTAGCTGGTGGATTGATAGTAGGTTGTCAAAATGCAGCCAGGACAAGGGTTGGAGACGATATTATTGATTATATTGAAAGTCACTTGCCGCCAGGTCGCCCTGCAGCTCAGGGACTACCTGTAGATGAGTGTTTGAATCTATTAAAAGATAAGTTTGATTTAGATGGAAATAATCATTTATCATCTGAAGAGTTAGCTAGAGCACAAGAACTAATTAAACAGCTAAAAGGTGGTGGGCTACTTAGTATGCCTAAATATTCTAGAACAGGTGAAACTCTAGAGAGGGTACTAAACAGTTGGCCTCGTTTTACAAACTTCACTATTGAAGGGCAGAGATAAATAAAAACAAAAATAAAAGGAGGTATCATGACTACAAAAGTAACAAACAACAAATTAATAACGACTATAACAGGGAAACAAATTCCTAGAAAAGATTTTTTGAAAGCACTTGCAACTAGTGCTGGAATACTGGCTGTAGGTTTTGGAAGTGCTGGTGCTCTTGCAAAAGTAGGCGATGCCGCTCTGGAAGATTCTAGAAATCAAACCACAATAACAAGAGAAGAAAAAGAAGCTTTAAAAAAAGAAATTGAGCCCGCTATAAATCTAGCAAAAGAAAGAGGGTATACAGTAAGATTGATAAGCGATAAAGGAGAAAGAACTATAAGCCCTACAGAGATGTGGGTAATTCCAACTATGGGAACTTTACTTGTTGGATCTTCTACAATATCAACCTTTTTATTAATTCATCCTGAAGTCCTTGCTAAAAAAAGAGAAGAAAATAACAATGGAACATAATACCCCAACCAAACGACAACTATAAATACGTGTTGCGGGCTTTAATTATACATATATAGTGCTTTCACAATTGTACATATTTACATATTGTGTATTAATAGATTCTAAAAACACTGGCCATACACAGGATAATATGAGTAAAATTATAGTCTTAATAAGTGAACTAAATTTATTAAAGCTACAAATAATATGGAAAACAAACTTCGGCTAAAAGAAATAGAAATTGATAATTTTAAATCCTTTGGGAAAAGAACAATAGTTCCTTTATTGCAAGGCTTTACTACTGTTTCAGGTCCTAATGGTTCAGGAAAATCAAACATTATTGATAGTGTCTTATTTGCTTTGGGACTATCTACATCAAGAACCATGAGAGCAGAACGTTTACCTGATCTTATAAACAACATTAGTGGCAAAAAAGAAGCTCAGGTAAGCATTAGATTCACCAACGATGCAGATACAGAAATTGAAATTACAAGGAAAATTAAAGTTAAAGATAATGGCTATACAAGCTCGTATTACATGGATGGAAAGGGTTGCACTTTAACTGAAGTACACGATAGATTATCCAAACATAACGTAAGCCCTCATGGATATAACGTAGTTATGCAAGGTGATGTTACCTCCATAATCACAATGTCAATTACTGATAGAAGAAAAATAATTGATGAATTAGCAGGAGTCGCTGATTTTGACCGAAAAATAGAATTAGCTCAAATAGAACTTCAAAAAGTAAATGAAGCGGTTGAAAAAGAAAATATTATAATGCTTGAGCTTGATGAGCGCTTAAAACAACTAGAAGGTGAAAGGAATGAAGCCTTAAAATATTCAAGACTTAAAACTGAACTTAGAGAACTAGAGAAACATTGTTTAGCAGGAAGAATAAATAAACTTGAGAACGAATTAACTGGTTTAAAAAATGAGAATTCTGCCCTTAGAGAAAAAAGAACTAACTCTATTATTAGACTTGGTCAATTAAACGATGAGATTGAAAAAGACAAACAAACTGTTATTGAAATAGAAGAAGAGGTACAAAAAATAAATGAACAAAGTCAAAAGAAAATAAGTGAAGAGCTAGAAACTGCAAAAATTGAAATCAGTAAAAACCAGTCTACTGTTGGGTTTTTAAATAAACAAATAAAAGATCATAAGGATAATACCGAGAACCTGGAAAATGAAATTAAGATTCTTGACAAGAAAGTACATGATATAGACAAGAAAAAAGAGAGAAACAAAAAAGAGCAAGAAAAATTTGAAGATGAAATTTGGAAATTAAACCAAGATTATCAAAAAATACAAGATACTCTTAAAGCAAAAGGGCAAAATCAAAATTTATCTACATCTAAAATACTTGAGATTCAAAAGAAAATTAACAGCTTAAAACAAGACAAGGAAGAATTAGTTAATAAACAAACTCGCCTTGAAGAACAAATACTACATCAAAAAGAAGATATTGAAACAACAAAAGAAATAGCAGAAAAGTCACTTATTGAATTAAAAGACATTACACAAAACAGCAACTATAAAAACTCAAAATTAAGCCAGCTTCAGCAAAAACATGCAGGATTGCAAAGACACCTATCAAGATTAAAGGCAGAAGAAATTGAAACACGTGAAGAATTAAATGAAAGGCTGAAAAAATTAGCAAAGTTAGAACGTGATTTAGATAAGCTTGAAGTTCATAAACAAGTTATAAAAGAAACTAGTGGATTTGGTTCAGCAATTGAAAATGTTTTAAACTCTGGAATAAAAGGAGTCCATGGAACACTAGCTCAGTTAATTTATGTAGAAGAGAAATACAAAGCAGCTATTGAAATTGCTACTGGAAACAGATTGAAAGCAATTGTAGTAGAAGATGATTCTGTCGCAGCAAAGTGCATTGATCTTTTAAAAAACACAGGTTCTGGAAGAGCAACATTTTTACCCTTAAACAAGCTGAAATCAGCACCGACAGTATTACCTGTGAATGCCAAGGGAGTCATTGGATTAGCAATTGATTTAATTAAATTCGATAATAAATACAAAGATGCTTTCTTTTATGCTCTTTCAGATACTGTAATAATGGACTCTCTAGAAAATGCCCGTAAAATCATAGGCAAGAACCGCATGGTAACCTTGCAGGGGGATTTGATTGAAAAAAGTGGGGCTATGACTGGTGGCTCTCTTCCTACATCAAAAATAAGCTTTGGGAGCTCTGGAGAGCAGGAGTTAGAAAGATTACAAAGGGAGGTTAATTCTCTCCAGACTTATACAAGTCAACTAGAAAATGATTTACAAGGACTGGCAAAACAAATAGAAGAAGCAAAAGAAGAGTTTGATAATTTAAAAACAGAGATTACAAAAGAAGAAACTAATAATTCATCTTTAATTGAAACAATTAAAAAACTTACGAAGAGTTCTGAAGAAAGCAAACAAAAGGTTAGCGATTTAGCTAATACCATTGAAATAAACTCATCAGAACTTAAGAAATCAAACGATAAAGTAAACGAAAAAGAACAAGAAATTATTAATTTTGAAGTAGAGTTACAACAAATTGCAGCAGGTATAAAAGACACTAGCTTAGAAGCTTTGGTTACTGACAGTCAAGATATAGAATCAAAACTTAAAGACCTAGAAGCTAAACAACAAGAATTAATTACTCAGACGCGAAGCTTTTCTGTAGAAGCCGAGTTTAACTTAAAAGCGAAAGAACAATATGAAGAAAAAATTAGCAGCTCACAAAAAGAAATAGAAAGAATATCAAGTGAATTACCTACTTATGAAGAGAATTTGAAGATCCTTCAGGAAACAGTAACCAAGCTGGAAGAAGAAAGTTCAGCTGAGACTAAAAGACTAAGTGAAATATCAAATAAACGAAATGAAATATCAAACAACTTAATTGCCAAGGGAGAACAAAAAGGTGAATTACAACAACTAATCGATCAATTAGCTGAGAGAGTTACCGAGGTTGAATTAAAAATCCGAGAGCTTGAGCCTGATTTAAATGATCTTAAAACCAAATTTCAAGAACAAACTCAAAATGAAGAATATAAGCCTCTGGAAAATATTGATCTGGAAAAGATAATGAAACAAATTGAAAGCATTGAAAAAAGAATGCGTGCATTAGAACCAGTCAACATGCGTGCTATTGAGGAATATGAAAACGTAACTAGTCGTCAGATAGAAATTAAAGAAAAACTAAAAGCTCTTTCAGAAGAAAACCAAGGAATTGTTTTAAAGATCGGTTCTTATAACGATCAAAAGAAATTTAATTTCTTTCAAACCTTTGAAGGTGTAAATAAACACTTCCAGGAAATATTTCATGAATTATCTTATGGGCATGGCGAATTGGTTTTAGAAAATGCTGAGGAGCCATTCAGTGGTGGATTAATTATTAGAGCACGTCCTCGCGATAAAAAAATGCAAAGATTAGAAGCAATGTCCGGTGGTGAAAAATCTTTAACTGCGCTTAGCTTTATGTTTGCGCTACAAAGATATTCTCCAGCTCCATTTTATGCATTCGATGAAGTTGATATGTTTTTAGATGGTTTTAATGCTGAACGCCTAGCACAAATGGTAAAAAAACAATCCTACAATGCTCAGTTTGTAGTAGTAAGCTTAAGAAGACCTATGTTGGAAAATGCCGATCAGGCAATTGGTGTAACCTTACGAGCAGATGGCTTTACACAAATTCTTGGAATACAACAAATACAAAAGAAAGGTAAGGATGAGCCTGAATTAATGACTGCCTAATTATTAACTAAGTAGCAAAGACTTATGGAACAGCTAGAACAAAATATAAATGAAACACCTGACTTTAAAGACCTCAGTGGTGGATTAGAAGTCTTAGTACAGTTAGCAGAAAAGGGAGAAATTGATCCGTGGGATATTGATATTATTGAGGTCACTAACAAATATTTAGATGCCCTGGATAAAAGCCCTAGAGAAAATCTCTTAAATGCAGGACGAGCAATCTTTTTTGCAAGTGTTTTACTGCGATTAAAATCAGAAGTTTTATTAAATATTTCCAACGAGACACTTCTTAATAGTCAGCAAACTGAAGATTTTTTTCCGGAGGACAGCTTATTGTCTGATAGCAATAATCCCCCGTTAGATTT
This sequence comes from Candidatus Melainabacteria bacterium, assembly GCA_023250175.1. Lineage (GTDB taxonomy): Bacteria > Cyanobacteriota > Vampirovibrionia > 2-02-FULL-35-15 > 2-02-FULL-35-15 > JAHFBD01. The sequence goes on along the minus strand of JAHFBD010000035.1, from coordinate 2,893 downwards.
ATCCAGATTAGAAAGCTTTTTAGTTAGAAGTTCTTTAGGAAAACAACAAAGAAAACGTAAAATATCTTTAAAAGATTTAATATTTGCACTGCAACAAGCTGAGGAAGAGGAGGATAGAAGAGCATTACGCGCAAAACTTCGTGCCGGCAGAGCTCTTACAATTATTGCCCCAGAGATGCCAGATAGCATATTTGAACTGGCTCATGAAGAAGATATCGATGAGTATGTTGAAAAGATTGAAGCAATAATTCAAGAACACTTAACAACTGAAAAACCAATTTCACTGGCTTTTTTATCTGAGTTATTGAATAGTAAAACCAAACCATTTATAGCACTTCTTTTCTTGGCTCATTCTAAAAAAGTAGTCTTGGAGCAAAACGAGTTTTATGGTGAGGTTCTTATTCATAGAGCAGGAACAATACTTCAAGAAAAACAAGAGGAGGAAATAAAAGAAAAGAAACCTTTAGTAAAATCTAAGAAGAAAAATATTATTGATAAGATAAAAAAAATCAAGGATAAGATTTTCGGGAAATCTGACAAGGATAATGAAAACGAAGACAGAAAAGAAAACAAAAAAGAAGAATTAAAAACAATTGAAATGGATGTTAAAGAAAGTATAGAAAGAAAAGACGAAAGTGAGGTGATTATAGATGGAAATCACAACACAAATGAATGAGAGTGAAGAGCACAAGATAGAACAAGAATTACAACAAGCTTCTGAGATGCCTGAGGCTGGACTCGAGATAGCAGAGCTGGAAATTCTCCCATCAGAACCAACCACTAAGAATTTAGATTCTGAGCCACCGATAGAATTAAGTACTCCATCTTCTCTAACCTCTATTACTAACTCCTTAAAGTCAGATTTAAAAGCTCAAGTAGAAGCCGTATTATTTGTAAGTGATACACCGCTTAAAGCAGGTGCAATTGCAAAAATGTTAAATACTGCTTACGATGATGTACAGTCAGCATTAGTTCAATTAATTCAAGAATATGAGGATAGAAGTGGTGGACTAGAAATAGGTACTGATGATGGCTATATTATTCAGGTTAAAACCCAATACTTAAATATAGTTACTGACATGATGCCACTTGAATTGAATCCAGGTCCTATGAGAACCTTGTCAGCAATTGCACTAAAAGAACCTGTTTTACAATCAGAGGTTATAGATATGAGAGGTTCAGGTGCATATGAACATATAAATGAATTAGTAGAAATGGACTTAATTACAAAAAAACCTCAAGGGCTTTCTTATATCTTAAAAACTACAAAAAAGTTTGAGCAATATTTTAGATTAACTCAAGATGCAAATAAAGTTAAACAGAGACTCCAAGAAGAAGCTACTAAACGCATAAAAGAAAAGACACAAAATGCTGAGGCTCAAGAATTACAGATTTTACAGACTGCTGAACAAACTCCTACAATTTAATCTATTCATAGTAGTTTAGATCCACCTCATTATCACAAGCCATTTGACTGGCTAAAGCAATTCTCTGTTCATCAATTTCTTCTTCAATAGCAGCACGGTTTGTTTGTAGCAGATTAGTTAATGGTTTTAACTGAATTATTCTATGCCCTGAAATAAGCTCCACTATTTTTTCCGGACTTGTTTTAATTTTTAAGAAATCAAAGCCATTTACATTTATATGAAGTCTGTTATTAAAAACAATTGTAGAATCATAACCATTTACATATACTTCAACGACATAACCCTCACCTTGTGCCACAGCTACATTATCAATCAAATCTAAGTATTCAACGCGATCTAAATCTCTTAAGACTCTAATCATATCTCTTTTAGAATAAACAATGCCAGAATCTACCAGGCAAGAAATTTGATTTTCACTTTCATTATGTTTCATCGTGTCCAACTCTTTCTATAACAATTTATCTTTTAATTCTACATCGTATCGGAACAAGTGTAATCGCTGTTGTAGCTTTTGTTTTTTATATTTAATTCCAAGATATTATCAAAACATGTTTTGTTGACTATAAAATTAGTGCTTTTCCATACCCCCAATAACTTCTTCTTATTTAAGAAAAAACTGTGAATTACTTATTTTATATAGGGCCGCCCCCAAAGAATTAACTTGGCTAAGCGGGTAATTATATATTAGACCGTTAGAGATAATACTGGAGATATTAATAAATGAGTAACAATAATGAAGAAGATAACACAAGCCTTGAAAATCTAGAAGAAATTAGCTCTGTAGATAATGAAGAATCAGGGTTTGATGCTCTTAATGAATCTTTAACTCCAGTTAATCAAACAAGTTATGATTCTAATAAGAATCATAATACACTAGCAACTTATTTAAAGGGCATTGCAAAAACACCTTTACTTAAAACAGAAGAGGAATTAAATCTAGCAAAAATTTATTCAGAAGGTAGAGAACATGTTCAGCAACAAAAACAAAGACAGGCTGCCGTTGCTCGACAAAAATTAATCAGAGCAAATCTAAGATTGGTTGTAAGTATTGCAAGAAAATATAACACACAAGGATTAGATTTACTTGATTTAATTCAAGAAGGTAATCTTGGCTTAATAAAAGCAGCTGAAAAATTTGATTATAAGCTTGGTTATAGATTTTCAACATATGCAACTTGGTGGATAAGACAAGCAATAACAAGAGCTATTACAGAAAAAAGCAGAATAATAAGATTACCGACTTCTGTTCAGGGAGTTTTATTAAAGCTAAAAAAAGCAAAAGAGGTTTTACCTCTGAAACTAGGAAGAGAACCAAGTCTTGAAGATTTATCACAAGCAACAGGAATTTCCAGAAAGAAAATTGATAGAGTACTCAAATCAGAGGCTCAGCCTTTATCATTAGATGTTCGGGTAGGGAATGATAATGACTCAAACTTGGGGGATATTTTAGAGAAAGAAAATAATGA
>JAHFBD010000034.1 GCA_023250175.1 Candidatus Melainabacteria bacterium | reverse complement strand
TGAAAAAGTTATAAGTCTAGATTTGATTTTTGTACCTGGCCTTTGTTTTGATGAAAATGGAAGCCGGCTTGGTTTTGGAAAAGGGTACTATGACCAATTTTTAAGACTTAATCAAAAAAGCTTTAAAATTGGTTGCTGTCCAAAAAAATGTTTGATAGATATTTTACCAACTGATAATTGGGATATAAAGATGGATTTAGTGATTACAGAATGAAAGATAGAATAAGAAATTTGAAACAATTATCTTTTAAAAATTGTCTAGTTTCTTGAGCATATTACTTAATTCCTATTATTTATCCATGAAAAGTTTTTATATAAAATTGTTCATTGTTATTTTTTTCTTTTCTATTAGCTACTTTGCACCTTCTCATCTGCTTGCACAAGAAGATGAATTCAAAGACTTAGAAACTCATTATTCTTACTATATGCTTTTAAATACCAATTTGATTTTAAATCTAGATGCAAGCAACCTAGATAACATGGGAACATCCGCTTCAACATCAACAAACAACACAACCTGGATTGATCTTTCCGAGAGTCTAAGCAATGCTACATTAAATAATTTTTTCATGACTCAAACTTCTTTTTGGGATGGTAACAATACAACAACCAACCCGTCAACACTTAAGTTTGATGGTATTGATGATAATATCACTTTGTCAACATTCCCAAGCCTTAATCCACAAGCTGGTTTTACCTATTCTCTTTGGCTAAAAACTAATACTGTAAGGGGTGGTAGTATAGCTGGCTTTACCGGTGATTATATCTTTGATAGAACTCTAGACACTCCATCTATTGTAAGCTTAAAAGAAGTTAGCGGAAACCAGTTTGGTTTTCAGGTAAGATACGATGATGGAAGCGGTCGTGGTGGTCCTGTTGGAGGTACCATCTTTCCCGGGAAATGGCAAAATATAACATTAGTACGAAACTATAATAATACCTTTAATCTTTATGTTGATGGGGTTTTAGTAAGTACAACAAAAGATAATGGTAAGAGCCTCACACCACCCTTATTAAAAATCGGTTCTCACGTATCAAGTATAAATAGTAACTTTAATGGTCAGGTTGCAAGTTTTAGAATTTATAAAGCAGCTCTTTCACAAGAACAAATTTCTGAAAATTATTTATCAGAAGCTTATAAGTTTCAAGGTCCAGACAATATAACACCTGGAGTTAAACTGGATACAACTAATTTCTATAAAAAAACTGGTGACCCTATTGATGTTTATATAGAAGATGCAAATCCTTTTTTAAATGGCGATAATAGTACAAGTGCAATTAGTTCGCTGTCCTGTATTCTAGACAATCAACCTCTTACAAGCCCAACAATTACAGAGCAAGTTTATAAAAGTGGTTTAACTTTTGATGGCATTGATGATACTGTAATAATCTCTGATTCCGCCTCACTAAGAAACTTAAATCAAGTAACTCTTGAAGCTTTAGTAAAACCAGCAACTAATACAGGAAATCAGGTTGTTATACAAAAAGGTGAAACAGGAATAGGAGAGACTTATCTTCTTGACATAGATGCTACAAAATGGCGTTTTGGTATTAGAAACTCATCTTTAAATTTATTTAGTGTCAGTAGCATTTCTGAAGCTATTCCAAATAAGTGGACACATATAGCCTGTACATATGATGGGAGCAATCTTAAAATATACATCAATGGTATACAGGAAAACACTTTGCCCATAGGTATACAAATGCTTTCACAAAGCACTATTGGACTTGGTATTGGAAATTCACCTGAATTATTCTCAGGACTTGGATTTAACGGCTCAGTTGCTCAAGCAAGAATTTATAATAGAGCACTAAGCAAAGAGGAGATCGACAGAAACAACAGATATAGATTTGAAGCATTTGATTATCATGGATTAATTGGTTATTGGAAATTTGATGATTTTCAATTAAACAATGCATCTTCAGTAATTGCAAACTCAAAGAAGTGGGATAACATAACAGGAGCCTTAGTACAAGACATTAATTTAAATGGAACACTTACAAACTTTAACTTTACCAATGAAAGCGGCTGGATATCAACAAATCAATATTTATATAACACAAATAAATATACCTTTGCAGTACCCAATACAAGCAAAACAAAACAATTCAGTAAAATACAATGTACAGCTATCGATAAAGCTAATAACAGTACTAAAACAAATGAAGAAGAGGGTGAAGTTTATTTATTAGCAGATCCTAACATCAAAACAAACCTTACAAACAACCAAAACCTTGCTATTGGAGACAAGTTTACTATATCAATAACAGATGATACACCAGATAAAAACATTTTAACGAACAATACTATACCTACTGCAACTATAAATGGAAATATATTTTCTCAAACATGTACTATTTCACCAAATACTTTTTCAAAATCACTCAGCTTTAATGGCATTAACAATTATGTAGAAATATCAGAGACTCCCACACTATCTTTCCAAAAAGAAGATTTTTCACTTACAGCATGGATAAGACCTGAAAATATTTCAAAAGGCTGGTTGTTTACTAACACCGGAAATAGTTCAAACAGTTTTTTTGGTTTTGGCTTTAGTGATAATAGATTTAAAGGACTTCTAAAAGATAAAGATGGTAACACTATTGAAATAAGCTCAAATACAACGCCAACAATAGATACCTGGTACCATGCAGTAATTACACGAGAAGGAACAACCGCTAAAATATACCTAAATGGAATTCTGGAAACTTCTATATCAAATAATCTTTTTGATAATCTTGATTTGTCAGGAGGAACAAATGCCAATATTGGAAGACACACAACATTAAATGAATACTTTTCTGGTGAAATAGAAGATTTGCAAGTTTATACACGAGCATTAAATTCTGATGAAATTAACAGACTTTATAACTCACCAGGAAGACCAATTAACCCATTCAAATTAGCAAGTTGGTGGAGGTTTAACGAGCCCAATATTATAATGCATGATTACTCTGGCAATGAAAATAATGGCACCTTAAAAGGCTATCCAGATATAACAAGTTCTCTAATCAATTCCAATCTGGCTAACTCAATCGATGGTAGTACTGGGTCTTGCAATGTTTATATAACTGATACAAATCCTACAGGACCAGGCATACAAAAAAATAAGGACTTAACAGTATCCATTCCTAATAACACTTCAACTGGTTCTTCAGAAACAAAACAAATATCAATTAGTCGAAATACAAAGCCACTACCTCCAACAATTAGCACAGTCACTATAAACGGTACAAACAGCGACAATAAAACTGGAGCCTACAATATAAACGTTGGCAATACACTGGTCTTAAATTTTATTTCTGCAGATCCTGATTCAGAGGATTCCATCACATTATCTACATCCACACCTACTTCTATAGGAATAATCTCAGGAGTAAAGGCTTCAAATCCAGGCTCATTAACATACTCATTCACTCCATCTTTAGCAAACTCAAATATGACTTATAATTTCACGGTTCGTGCTACTGATAGCTATGGAACAACTGCAGCTACTGAGCTTCCAATAACAATCAAAGTTTCTCCTAATACACCACCCTTAACACCAATCATTACTTCAGCCACAATAAACTCAAACAATGCTGGCACCAATGGTACTTATATTTTAAATATAGGGGATAAACTGGCTATTAATTTAACAGCAACAGACAATGATCCGTATAACATAATTAGCTTAACAACACCTATTGCACCTAAAGCAGGAACCTTTATCCAAGAAGCTTCCAAACAATTAGCAACTGGAGCATTTACATATACCCCAACCACTAACGATATTGGAATGATCTTTAACTTTACAGTAAGAGCCCTTAGCAACAATACAACCTCATCAAGCTCTGATTTATCAATTTTAATAGTAGTAGCTGGAGCAAACTTAACAACTGCAGTAATTCAAGACCCACAAACACCTCAAACACAAATTCCACCTCAACCAACAATTCAAGAACCACCTCCTATTAATAATCAATCATCATCAACCAATACTCAAACAGGAATACAAACCCAAGAACCACAAACAACTCAGCCACAATCTACAACACCAATTAACTTCAACAATTTACCCCTTATTCAAAATGCAGAGTTTCCAAAAATTCCCGGATCTATTGTTAGCTTTTCTGAACCGACCTTAACAACTGAATCCATAGATTCTACTGTTTTGGTGAAAAATAAAAGACCTATTAAAGTTTCTAATACAATTCTAACTGACTCACCAATTGCTTTTGCTTTATCTGTAGATTCTGAATTTTCTAAGAACTTACTAAGTATTCTACCTCGTGGGGTAATCACAAAAGTAAAAATTATTGATTCTGCAGGAAAAGAATTTGATATAAATGCCGAGATATCTTTATCACCAGTTAGAAACAAACCACTCATCATTCAAACCTCACTTGTTCCTATAAATGTCTCAGAAGGTAAAGCAATTTTAGTCCTATTAATAAATAATGAACCCAAAGCACGTATTATTGTAGACATATACAAATCTCAGTTTTTGCGGAGTGATGATAAAGGAATTGCTAGTTTACGGCCAATTATTAATTCAGCAATTGTTTATAAAAACAGTAAGTTTTTAAAGTTAATTGTTGGTGGAGAAAACTTTTTCAATAAAGAAATCTTTGTTAACGGAAAAACTATTACTACGAAAACAAGGCAAACCCTAGTTTCAGCATTACCAAAGGAAGGGTTAAGATTAAATAAAGTTAAAATCCTAAAAGGAGAGAAAGTAATAGTAATAAAGTATAAAATTAGCCATCTAAAAAGGATTACAGGCAGGATTCTTTTGAGTATTATAAATCCTTATGGACAAGCCTTAGTACCTATTGAAATACCAACAAATAAAAAGAAGTAGATTTAACTTTCTCTTAACCCTTGTATGTGATATTGCTTTCAACAGGTAGTTAATAAGCTTGTTTTTGGTCATTAACTGTTAAGCATAAAAATATATGTCAAAGAAATCTGCAATCTTAGAATCAACAAAGAGTCAATTAAATTCTTACTCACTAAGTAAATCATCTACTCCATTTCCAAAATCCGATACTAATAAAATAAAACCACCTGTTGCAAACCAAGACCTTGAAGATAACAGTCATTTATTTACAGAAAAGAAACAAGAGCTTTCATGGGAAGAAAAAGCAAAACGCCATATGGATGATTATAGAAAAGCTGAAAGAATAGTTATTATCAATTTTTACACCGGAGGCAGCCCCTATAAAAGAGGTATTATGGATACCATTTACAGAGGTATGGGTGGAATGGGTTAATTTCTACCTACCGCTCGTTTCGCACTAATGCTCAACTCGCTCTTCCTTAACATGGCGCTTTTTGGTGAATAAATCACACAAAAAGCTTATTTATAGTCTTATACATTATAGCTAGGCAGTAACACTTAGGTCTTAAACACTGCAATATATATTAATCAGCCCGTTCTTGAATTAAAATTGATGCATTATGTTTTCAGGGATTATAAAAGAAGCAGGAACTATAAGTAACTTAGAGTTTAAAGATGGACTTCTTGAAATTTCTGTTTCTTTTAATAAGCTAACGAATGTTCAAGCTGGAGACAGTATTGCTATAAACGGTTGTTGTCTAACCGTAACAAGAACTTCTCAATCTTCGTTTATAGTACAAGCCACAGAAGAAACATTACAAAAAACAAATCTAAAATACTTAGAGATCAACTCAACTATTAATTTAGAACCCTCATTAAGGCTTGGAGATAAACTTGATGGACATTTGGTTTTAGGACACATTGATGCTCTAGGTAAAACTTTATCCATTGAAAAAAGTGATGAAAATATTATTGTTAAAATTTACTACCCTCCTGAATTAACTGGTTTTATTGCTCCTAAAGGCTCTATTACTGTAAATGGTGTAAGCCTGACCGTAATTGAATCAAAGGATAGTATTTTCAGCTTTACCTTAATACCATATACAAGAGACAATACAAATCTAGGATTATTAAAAATTGGTGATGCGGTAAACTTAGAAATAGATGTTTTAAGTCGATATTTAATTAATTATTTAGAAAGTAGAAGAGTGGAAGTTAAAGGTTAGGAATAGAAACCATTATGAAAACTGAATTAAAAGAAAACAATTTAAAAGATAATGTCTTTGATTCTGTAGAAGAGGCTATTGAAGCTATTAAAAATGGACAAATGATTATTGTTGCTGATGATGAAGACAGAGAAAATGAAGGTGATCTTGTTTGTGCTGCCGAAAAAATTACCCCAGAAATTATAAATTTTATGTCTAAAGAAGGAAGAGGATTAATTTGTTTAGCATTAGATGAAACTATTGCAGACAAATTAGAACTATATGACATGGTCCAAAATAATTCAAGCAATTTTAGAACAGCTTTTACTACAACAATTGACGCTGATAAAAGATTTGGGGTTACAACTGGGATTTCTGCAAGCGACAGAGCCACAACAATTCAAATCGCTGTCCGTGATGAATCAAAACCAAGTGATTTATCTCGTCCAGGACATATCTTTCCACTACGTGCAAAGCGTGGAGGAGTTTTAAAAAGAGTAGGACAAACAGAAGCATCTGTAGATCTTGCTCGCTTAGCTGGTTTAAAAGGTGCTGGTGTAATATGCGAAATATTAAATGAAGACGGGACTATGGCACGAAGACCGGATTTAGTACGCTTTGCTAAACAGCATAATTTAAAGCTTATATCAGTAGCTCAAATCATCTCATACAGATTAAAAAGAGAAAGGTTTGTTATAAGAGAAGCTAAGGCAAATTTACCAAGCGAATTTGCAAAAAAATATAATAGAGAGTTTAGTATAGTAGCCTACAAAGACACCTTAAATAATAAAGAACACATTGCAATAATTTGTGGTGATATAGAAAACAAAAAAGATGTTTTAGTTCGTGTTCATAGTGAATGTTTAACAGGAGATGTTTTTGAAAGTTTAAGATGTGATTGTAATTCACAGTTACACTGGGCATTAGAGAAAGTTGCAAAAGAAGGGTCAGGGGTCATTGTTTATTTAAAACAAGAAGGACGAGGAATCGGGCTCATAAATAAAATTAAAGCCTATGAACTACAAGACAAAGGATACGATACTGTAGAGGCAAATGAAAAACTTGGATTTAAGGCTGATTTACGTGAATATGGGGTAGGAGCTCAAATACTAACTGATCTTGGTCTAACTACAATTAGATTAATGACAAACAATCCAAGAAAAATCGTTGGAATTGAAGGCTATGGACTAACAGTAACAGGACGAGTACCAATAGAACTATGTACTGAACACAATCATGATTACTTAAAAACAAAAAATGAAAAGATGGGACATATAATTAACCTAAACAACCAATGACAAAGATAAATGACAAATTTGCAATTGTTGTAAGTAAGTTCAATGAGTTCATTACTGAAAAACTATTAGATGGCTGCTTGCAAACACTTATTAAGAATGGAATAACCAAAGATACTATTGATATAGTAAAAGTACCTGGTTCATTTGAAATTCCAACAGCAGCAAAAGCTTTGTTAGATTTAAATAAATATAATGCTGTCATTTGCTTAGGATGTGTAATCCGTGGTGAAACATCCCACTATGATCATATTTGTACTGCTGTTAGTAATGCAATTGCTCAACTTGGTGTGTCTTATAGCACTCCTGTTATATTTGGAATAATAACTAGTGAAAATGTTAATCAAGCACTGGATAGAGCCGGTGGAAAAGTAGGAAACAAAGGAACTGAAGCAGCCATATCTGCCATTGAAATGATTAGTATTCTTAGAGAAATCAAAGACAACAGTCTTTGTAAAACAACCTATCAATAAAAAACCAGACTATAGCACTCAAGCCATGTCTGGTTTACTTATAATGTTTTCTAATGTGAAATATTTCACATATATTTAATTTAATCGATTGTCTTTTTGTTATTTGTTTACTTTCTTTGCACCTCCAGATTAATTACACTCAAACATACCATGCTTATATAAAGTCAGCGTTAAGAAAAATTTTATAAAACTATTCGATATTTTAAAGTTTCTTTACACTGAATTCTCTTCATAAGATAATCCAAGCGAACTTATATAATGCAATCGCAACATTTTAAGGATTAAGAGATTTTTTTCAAGTAAAGTCCCTATGGGATTTCCCTCAGAAATATTATTTAAATTTCTAATTCTTAAACTAACAGAATTAATAGCTTGATTTACCCGACTAAGAAGCGATGTATATTCTTCAATAAAACACTCCGGGAAAACTATTAAGTCTGTGTCAGGCAAAGCTAATATCGTTTTACACAAAGAATGCAAAGCTTTAAAAGCTAATATTTCGGCTCCATATTCTAATGGAATAAAGCCATCTTTTAATATTGCTGTTTCAATATTGTAGAAGATATTAATAATATCTTCAGTTATATATTCAAGTAATTCTTTAATTTCTTCAACTGTTTCACAATTTGATAATTGAATATTTTTACTTATTTTTTCTTGAGCAACTTGTTTATCATAAAGCCTAAGCAAATAATCTATTATTTCAATAATTTTATTTCGCTCTATAGTCTTTTTAGACTGTTCTGTTCGAATATAATCTTGTTTCATAACTATTTCAATTAATAAATGGTTAAATTACTAATTGATCCCACTGTCTTACTTTATCCCGTAAGTATATAAAGAAAATAAAAAGAAGAATTTGATAGCTACTTCTTTTACATAAATCAACAACTTCTGTTTCTACCTACCGCTCGTTTCGCATTAATGCTCAACTCGCTCTTCCTTACATGGCGCTTTTTGGTGAATAAATCACACAAAAAGCTTATTTATGGTCTTATACATTATAGCTAGGCAGTAACCAACTTTTCTTAAGCTAATCTATCTGTGCCCTTTGAAGTTTATTTGAGTAGTCTACATAAATAGTCTTATGCTGAGTATAAGTATCAAGTGCCATTACTCCACCTTCACGAGTACCATTACCTGTAAATTTCCAGCCACCAAATGCTGCTGCTCCTCCACACTCTGCACCAATAGTAGGGGCATTAATATAAACAATGCCAGATTCAAATCTGTTAGCTGCCTGCATTGCAAGATTAATATCTTTCGTATAAATAGAGAGAGAAAGCCCATATTCAGTATTATTTGCGACCTGAAGAGCTTCTTCAAAATTTTTCACCTCAATAACTGCAAGCACAGGTCCAAAAACCTCTTTAACTGCTAATTCCATCGATGGTTTTATATTTGAAATTATTGTGGGTTCATAATAATTTCCTTTGTCATATTCCCCACCAGTTAAGAACTTTCCACCACAAAGAACATTTCCACCCTCTCTTACTGCACGCTCAGTAAAACCATGAACACTATCACGATGAGAATTTGTAATTAATGGACCAACTTGTGTCTTTTCATTTAATCCATTTCCTATCACTAGTTTTTTTGCGGCATTTGCTAATCTTTCAATAAATGAATCACTCCATGATGATTTCTGAATAATGAGCCTACTGGTAGAGGTACATCTTTGGCCAGTAGTTCCAAAAGCACCCCATAAGACTCCCTCTAGAAGCAAGTCTGGATTTGCATCTTCTAATGCAACAATTGCATTTTTACCACCAAGCTCCAAAGCACATTTTTTTAACATTCTTCCACAGGTCTCATAAACCATCTTTCCAACTTCAACTGAACCAGTAATACTAACAATCTTTATTTCTGGGTGTCTTACAATTAAATCTCCAAACTCACCAGAACCAAATAAAACACTTGCACAACCTTTAGGTAATCCTGCTTTATATAAATTTTCTACTAACATATAACCAGATAATGGAGCATCCTTTGAAGGTTTTAAAATAACAACATTTCCTGATATAAGTGCTGGTGCAACTTTCCAGCTCGGTACTGCACTGGGAAAATTCCATGCTGTAATTAGCCCACAAATTCCCACAGGCTGTCTTATGGTAATAATAGACTTATTATGTAGTTCACTTTGTCCAGTCATTCCGTAAATCCTTCTACCCTCGCCAGCAAAGAACAAATAGGTGTCAATGACTTCTTGGATTTCTCCCATGGCTTCAACAATAGGTTTACCAGTTTCTTTTGTTAGTATTTTTGCCAACTCTTCTTTTTGCTCTTTTGTTATTTCTGCTGCCCTATATAAAATTTCTGCTCTTTTAGGAGCTGGTGTGTTCTTCCATATTTCAAAGGCTTTCTTTGCATGATTTACAGCCTCATCTAAATCTTTTTGGTTTGATTTTGGAAACTTTCCAAGTAATTCATTTTTATCTGCAGGGTTATATTTTTCAAAGAAATCTTTAGATGAGCTCTCAGTTTGAGTTCCACCAATATTATTTTTATATAGCATGGCTGTTGTTTGCATATTCCCTCCTAATCATTTTCAACTAAGCTTTATTAATAAAACTAATTATTTTATCAACAACATTAAATAATAAAGTTTTTTCAATATTTAATGGCGGTATAAATCTAATGACTTTTTGTTCAGCTCCTGCGGTTAGAATTAACATTTTTTCTTTGAAGCATTCTTCTACAACCTTATCTGCAAGTTCTTTTGAAGCAAGCTCTATGCCAAGCATAAAACCAAGACCTCGAATCTTTGCTTTTTGCTTTAATGCAGATTCTAAATGCTTAATTAATTCTGTTCCTGTTTTTGAAACATAATCTAAAATATTTTCTTTTTCAATAACTTCTAAAGTTTTTAATGCTGCTGCACAAGATACTAAATTTCCACCGAAAGTGCTACCATGAGCTCCTGGTGGCATAAGCGACATAAATTTTTTCTTACTTGCAAAAGCACCCATAGGTAATCCACTTGCAATGCCTTTTGCCATAGTAATAACATCAGGAACAACATCATAATATTCTGTTGCAAACCATTTTCCAGTCCTGCCTATTCCTGACTGGACCTCATCACAAACCAATAAAATATTATACTCATCACATATTTTTCTAAGTTCTTTCAGATAATTAAATCGTGGATTTTGATTGTGTGGAGGAGCAGGAACATAACCTCCTTCACCAACCATAGGCTCAATAATAATCGCTGAGATTGATTCTGGTGGTAAGTTTAGTTTAAACATTCTGGTTAAAAGATCTAAACACTCCAACCCACAATTATTTGGATCCTTAAAAACAGGACACTGCCAACAGTTTGGAAAATCAACAAAATTTATACCTGCCAATAGTGGATCATAATGTTTCCGATGAAGTGATTTTGATGATGATAATGCTGTAGCACCTAGTGTTCTTCCATGAAATGAGCCTCTAAATGCAACAATATTTGGTCTCCCTGGATTAACATAGCGACTAAGCTTTATAGAGCCATCAACAGCTTCTGCTCCACTATTACAAAAAAAAGTGTTATTAATATCCCCTGGCAATATACCGGCTAATTTTTCAGCCAGTTTTATATTTTCAGTATGATGCGTTACACAGCTCACATGCATTAGCTTCGCTAACTGCTCTTGGGCTGCTTTCACAACTTCTGGGTGACAATGACCAAGCTGAGTAACCCCAATACCACACGTTAAGTCTAAATATTTCTGACCATCTGTCGTATATAAATAAGAGCCTTCACCCCTATCAGCAACTATATGAAACACTCTATATAAAGCACTTGCCAAAAACTGTTCGTCTTTGGCCAAGAGATTTTTTAAACTTACGGCTTGATTTGTAGGCATAACCTTCTCCAAAACTATCTTTTATTAAATAAAATTCCTTACTTAAACCCTGCAATATGTAAGTTTAAAACATTCGGCTTCAAATGTCTTGGAGTAGTTTATATAACCAACATTTCTACATAAGTCATTTACTTAGAAATATTATACTAGCAAGGTAATAACTAACCAACTATAATATGATGACAGCTTATTTATGGGAAGTATTCAATTCATAACAGATCAAGATATCATCAAAAGCTTTTGTACCGACGCTTCTGATTATCAAGGACATGCAGAAGCATTAGTCAGACCAACTTCACTAGCTGAAGTAATAGAAGTTGTTAAAGAAGCTAATTCAAAAAAGATTTCTATTACTCCTATTGGAAACAGAAGTAGTTTAACAGGTTCTGCTGCTCCAAGCGGAGGCTGGATACTGGATACAAGTCAAATGAATAAAATCATTGACATTAATCACCAAGAAAAATTTGCACTGTCTGAGCCTGGAATAATGCTTTCAGACTTTAAAAGGAGAGTTCTAGATGAAGAATTGTTCTATGCACCAGATCCAACAAGTGAAAAAGAGTGTTTTTTTGGTGGCTCTATTGCTACAAATGCTTCAGGCTCAAGAACTTTTAAATATGGCTCTACAAGAAAGTATGTCCGCGCACTAGAAGTAGTCCTGGCTTCTGGTGAAGTACTAAACCTTAAAAGACCATCAATTGAAAAAAATACTTTTGGTTATATACCATTTCAAAACATGGTAGACCTGTTTGTCGGCTCTGAAGGAACTTTAGGAGTAATAACAAAAACAGAGGTTGACTTAATTAAAAAACCTGAAAACTTTTTTGGTGGACTTATTTTCTTTTCTCATCTTAATGAAGCTTTAGATTTTGTAGTTAGCATTCGAAAAGAATTGCTTAACAATAGTCCTATAATTACCCCAAGAGCAGTTGAATTATTTGACCATCATGGACTAAACATAATATGTCCTGAGTCACCATTTAAGATTCCCACTGAGGCAAAAGCAGCAATATTCTTTGAACAGGAATATACATCCTCTTTTGAAGATATACTAAATAATTGGCTTTCATTCCTTGAAAGAAGCAAAGCTTTACTAGAAACTACTGTTATAGCAAAACAACCGAAACAACAAGATGATTTACGAAGGCTTAGGCATAAAGTTCCAAGTCATCTTTTTGAAGAAGGAAGTAACTATGTAAAAGAAGGTGGTGGAAAAGTTTCAACAGACTGGTCAGTTCCTATAAATAGAATTCACGAGATTATAAATTATGCTGAAACATTAGCAAAAGAAGCAAAAATTGACGAGCCTGTAATTTATGGACATATTGGAAATGGTCACCCACACTATAATTTCATTGCTAAGAACTCAATTGAAAAAGCACAAATATTAGAAGTGGTTAATAAAACCTGTCAAAGAGCAGTTTCTGTCGGTGGAACAATAGCTGCAGAGCATGGAATTGGGAAAATTAAAAAGGATTTTATAAAATACTATTACCCTAAACCAATCCTTAATGCTATGGAAGCATTAAAACATTCTTTAGATCCTAATGGAATAATGTCGCCTGGTAATATATTTTAAAACCATCTAAACTTTTTAGTCTATTTTTAACAGATTGCTAATCTTTTTAATCTCTTCTTAATGAAGAAATTTAAAGTTAGTATTAGAGCACTATCAAAACATTATCAGCACATCGTTTTGTATAAGTAAATTATCGAGCTACTTTTTTTATTAAAGAGTATTATTTATGAGCGAATCTACAGTAGGAAGAACTAGCAATAGTCCGGGCATTATAGAAGCAAGGGCTCCAATACCTACATGCAATACTAATGGCTCTACTCAAACACCTAAAGACAAAGATACTTTTCAAAGTCATGCTCAAACCTATCTGGCTGGCGTAATCGGTAACACTGCTAGTTCAATTGGCACAGCTATAACCTCTTTTACAAATGCATCTCAATCAAGGAATCAATCAATGTATAATCTTGCAAATAAGCTATCTAACGTATTTTCACCATTTATCAGTTTTATACAAAGCTTTGATCTGACTTCAGAAAAAATTGATGATAAAAACAAAGAACAAGTTGCCAAACAAATAAGCAATATGTTCGATAATCTGGAAGAGACAATAGAAAAAGATAAGTGTTTAAATAAAACTCTTTCTAAAGAATCTAAAGAGTCACTAAAAGAGTTCTTTGCTGAAGTTTCACATATAACTGATAAAGAAAACCTTGAGCACGTAGACCTAGCAAGGCTAATTGAGCGATGGAAAACAGATAAAAACTATCAAACCCTCTTACAAATGGCAGAACTCATAAGAAATGGGCAGGGTAATGTATCTTTCCAAAGACCTGAATTAAGAG
>JAHFBD010000218.1 GCA_023250175.1 Candidatus Melainabacteria bacterium | reverse complement strand
TTTGTTACCAACGGAATCGACAAGCGCCTTTAAGTGCATAGGAGTTGTACCACAGCACCCACCTACAATACTTACACCTAAATCATTTACAAAATGACTAAGTATCTTAGAAAAATCTTCAGGAGATAAATGATAATGACTCTTACCTCCTACATTTTCTGGGATCCCTGCATTAGGTATACAAGAAACAAAAAATTCGCTGGCTTCACATAAATATCTAATATGCTCTGACATCTCAAGCGGTCCAGTAGCACAATTCATACCGATTACATCAATGTCATATGGTTCAAGAGCACAAAAAGCAGAGGAAATATCAGAACCAACAAGCATTGTTCCAGTACTTTCTATAGTTATCTGAGCAATTACAGGGATTCGTTTTTTCTTTTCCTCCATAACCTTAAAGATAGCGGCTAAACCTGCTTTTACTTGCAAGACATCCTGACAAGTTTCAAGCAAAAACATATCCACTCCGCCATCCAATAAAGCTAAAGCTTGAGTATATAAAGCATCTTTCATAGCTCTATAACTTATATGACCAAGTGTAGGTAACTTTGTTGTTGGTCCAATAGACCCAGCAACAAATCGTGGTTTGGTTTGTCCAAAATCAGAAGCTACTTTTTTTGCAAGCTTTGCGGCAGTAAGATTTAAATCATATGCCATATTAGCAATATCATATTCAGCAAGAACTATAGAGCTTGATCCAAAACTATTAGTCTCTATAACATCACACCCAACCTGAAAAAAAGAAGCATGTATCTCTTCTATCAAAGAGGGTTTTGTTTTAACCAAGATTTCATTACATCCATCTTTCCCCTCAAAGTCATCAATTGTTAATGGGTAAGCTTGAATTGAAGTACCCATAGCACCATCAAAAATAATTATTTTTTCCTTGCAAAGATTTAAAAAATTTTCAGTCATCAGTTTACTATTATCCTACTTATCCCAATTCAGTGCTCTAGACACCGCTTCTTTCCATTTTAAATATTCATTTTTTCTATTTGTCCTTGGTAAAAATAACTCATCCGTATGCCACTGTTTTTGAATATCACTATAA
The DNA here is from genome assembly GCA_023250175.1 of Candidatus Melainabacteria bacterium. Lineage (GTDB taxonomy): Bacteria > Cyanobacteriota > Vampirovibrionia > 2-02-FULL-35-15 > 2-02-FULL-35-15 > JAHFBD01. The sequence continues at coordinate 2,953 of JAHFBD010000218.1, read as the reverse complement.
GACTTCCAAAAACCCAAACTTAATCCTGCTAAATATGCTACTCCGAGAGCCGTTGCTTCAACCTGTGATGCTCTTGTAACCGGTATTTGAAGCAAATCAGCCTGGAATTGTAAAAGAAAATTATTATTAGCTGCACCACCATCAGCTTTTATAAAAGTCTCTTTAGCCAAAGTGGATTTTATAGGTATAATTAAATCTGCAATTTGATATGCCATTGACTCTAATGCTGCTCTCACAATATGAGCTTTTGTTGTACCTCTTGTAAGCCCTATAATTGTACCTCTTGCATTTTGATCCCAATATGGTGAGCCAAGACCTACAAGAGCTGGAACTAAATAAACACCTTCATTACTGTTTATACTTATTGCGATTTTCTCTGTCTCAGAAGAATCTTTAATAAGCCCTAATCCATCACGAAGCCATTGAATTATAGCTCCAGAAATAAAAGTACTTCCTTCAAAAGCATATGTAGTAGTAGCTCGTTGCAATAAACCGTTATTGCAATTCGCCTCCCGCCACGCAACTGTAGTTAAAAAGTTGTCGTTTAATTTATATTGCTCTCCAATATTTATTAATAAGAAACCACCGGTACCATAAGTTACTTTTAAATCACCTTCTTTAAAACAACACTGCCCAAATAATGCTGCCTGCTGATCACCCAATACAGCTTTAATCAGAACCTCGACTCCAAAACACTCTTTATCAGTTAAACCAAAATCACCATTTGAATCAATTACTTTTGGGAGCATCCATTCTTCAACTCCAAACAAATTCATAAGTTCATTGTCATATTTATTTTCATTGATATTAAATAGCATTGTTCTACTAGCATTAGATGGGTCAGTATAAAAGCTTTTTCCTTTAGTCAAATTCCACACTAACCAGCTATCTATGGTTCCAAATCGAAGTGTTTTCTTTTCTTTTAAAATTTTTGCCTGTGGGACATTATCAAGAATCCATTTCATTTTCGATGCACTAAAATAAGCATCAATCATTAGGCCCGTTTTTTCTTTTATAAGTTTTTGGTAATTTGGTTTTAATTCATCACAATATTTAGATGTCCGCCTACATTGCCAAACAATTGCATTACAAATAGGTTCTCCTGTCACACTATCAAATGCAATTATTGTTTCTCTCTGGTTAGTAATTGCAACAGCCGCAATGTCCTGCACCTTAATATTATTTTTATAAATTACATCTCTGGCTGTCTGAATTTGAGAATTCCATATTTCTAGAGGATCATGCTCTACCCATGACGGGTACGGAAATATTTGTTTAAATTCCTTTTGTTGTTTATCAACAATTTTCCCATTACTGTCTATTAAGACGGCTCTTGAACTAGTAGTACCTTGATCTAAACTTACAATATATTTCATTTTTGTTTCTACCTACCGCCGGCTTTTTCGCTACGCTCCCAAAACCGGCTTTCCATAGTGCTTCCAGTCTGCCATTTATAACACCTTACAGATTTTACTGAATAAATCAGATAAAATCTTACATTATAAGTCGTTTACTTAGAAATATTATGCTAGCTAGATCGTAACCATTTTTTGTTACTGCCTAGCTCTAATATATAAGACAATAAATAAGCTTTTTGTGTGATTTATTCACCAAAAAGCGTCGGAACTGAAAAGCGAGTTGAGCATTAGTGCGAAACGAGCGGTAGGTAAAAGCTTTTTTACCTTAACCTAAAAGACCTAGGTTAACAGGTTAAGAAGTTAAGAAATAAAAGCTTGTTTAAATATTTTATTAATCATTTACTGCTAAGACACATTTTTGATATTATTTAAGTATATTTAAGAACTTTATATACAAAACTTAAATGCCTTGAAATGGTTAATATGAAATTCAAGTTAAAAATTAGAAATTATTTTGAATCAGTTGAAAGAAAAAAGCTGATATCAATGTTTTTAACAAGTGTTTTTGATGAGTAATTAGTTGGAGTAATTAATGGCTGATATTTCCCAAACAAGCATACATACACCTGGACATCAGTCACTCAGGGCTACACCCCCAGCTACACAAGGGCCACAAACCCTACTAAGTAATTCAAACACTGATAATAAACCTTTTAGAGAAAAGGCAGATGGTTATTTAAAAGGGGCTCTTAATTATGCTCTTATACCTATAAGCTTAGTTTCTGCTGTTTCATCCCTTGCTAATTGCTTTTTAGTAAATTTCAAACACACTGAAAATTCATTTCTGGATAAAACAGCTTCTCTTTCTAACAGACTTGCTTATTTTTTAAATGGTGCCTTTGGTGCAACCTCTAATGCTATTGATAAAAATATACCTGGTGCTGTTGGTTATGGTACGGTAGCATTAGCATCAGTATTAGGCACAGAGGATAATCTGTATCAATTAAAAGGATTTGGTAGTGCTCTAGATCAGTTGCCAAGCATGTTACAAGATGCTGCTCATAACCCAGAAATAAAAAAATTATATGACATTAAAGATGGTGAAGAGAAAAAATTTAATAAGTATTCTGGATTTTGGGATAGTATTGAAAAAACTTTTATTGCTTGTAAAGTTATTTGCAAAAATATATACAATGAATTAATGGAAAAGAAATCAACGGGTATTTTTAATGCATTAGTAGAAACATTTGGTTTTAGTAACAAAAGATCTGCTGAAAGAAACCTTGTCTTATCTTCAATAGGAATATTTACAGGCTCATTCCTTGGAATGGGATTAGGACTGAAAAAACTAGGTTCTACAATAAGAGATTTAGCTGGTGGTTATGCTGATCTTGCACTAATGAACAAAGGTACTTCACATGATGAACATGGCAAACCAACAGGCTCAAATGCAAAATACTCATTCTGCGGTGGTTTATATGGACTTGCATCGCTGGTTGATTTGTTCTATAGATGGACTGGAATTGAAAAAGTTGACCAGGCTGCCATTGGATTAGATAATGCTGGCTTTCTAGCAATGAATTGGGCTAACCTTG
>JAHFBD010000033.1:2799-14108 GCA_023250175.1 Candidatus Melainabacteria bacterium | reverse complement strand
AATTTTGTAAACTCTATTAAAAGGAGATAGAATTAATAGCCAATAGATTAAGATAAAGAGGAAAAAAAATGAGAAGAAAATTTATAACAACCTTAATGTTAGCTTCAACAATTTCATTTAATCTACCCATATATGCACAAGAGGATAAGGCTTTATCAGGTCAGGTAGCTGATAGGTTTACTGAGGCCCAAGAAATTTTATTACAAGCTAAAGGTAGTTATAAAACTATAAAGATGCAAGAAGAAGCTATTGAAAATATGCGAAAAGCTACAAACCTTTCTTTAAAAGCTGCCAGACTAAGGGCCAAAGCAGAAAGGCTTCAACATAAAGCTGATGTCCTAGTAAACAAAGCAAATCTAGCAGCTTTAAGCCGTGGTTTATACATAACAAACCCGCTAGCACCTGCCGTTATGACTGAGCCACCACCAGTTGTAGTGGAATCTTCTAAGACACCAGTATCACCACCAGTTCCTGGAAGTCCTATTAACATTGCTATTCCAAAAGAGCAAGAAAGAGTAGTTTACAAACAAGAAGGAGATAGTGACACCCTTCCTGAACCACCACAAGCTACAAATGATTTCTAAATTTCTTCTAGTAAAAACTAGAAACCCAGAAATGGGTTTCCAAAATTATTAAAATTATTAAAATTAAAAAATGGGAATGCATTTCTAGGATCTAATAATGGATTATTAAATCCGTTGTTGAATCCATTGTTGAATCCATTGTTAAATCCAAACCCGTTATTAAAACCAAATTGGTTGAATCCATTATTGAAACCCATTTGATTGAACCCATTATTAAATCCAAATGGGTTGTTGAATCCATTGTTAAATCCAAACCCGTTATTGAATCCGTTATTAAAACCAAATGGATTGAACAATCCATTATTGAAACCCATTTGATTGAACCCATTATTAAATCTAAATCCGTTATTGAATCCATTATTAAATCCGTTGTTAAATCCAATATTAAAGCCATTGTTAAATCCGTTATTAAATCCATTATTAAATCCATTATTAAATCCGTTGTTAAATCCAACATTAAAGCCAGTAAAATTGTCTACTAAAACTGCACCTGGTATAAATACACCATTTCTAATTTGTGGAAGCACACGTATTGGTGCTTGTGGCATTGTTCCTCTAAAATTTGCTCTCATTAAAATAAACATATTTAACTCCCTATCTATAATTAGTATTATGATCATTTACCAAAATAGTTAAACCAGAGTTAAATCATATTAAATTAAAAGGATTACCCCTAAAAGTGTAATTTTCTTTTATCTATAGGGTACCCCCCATGTTAATATTAATCTCTGGGAGTGCGATTTAAAAGCAAGGTTTTAGAGTAAAATTCAAGGATATTACAAAGCCAATTTATAACTAACTTAAAATCATATTGCTTATTAATAAGCTGAGAGGAATTATTCCAATCCCTGAACCTGATCCAGATAATGCTGGCGGAGGAAATTCAAGATTAACTATTGTTTCTTCTGCCACCAAGATAAAGGTGGTTTTTAATTTGAATAATAAACAAATAGTTTTAGATCCACAAATAAAACCAGATATGCTTACAATAGCAGGAAAAGCATTTTCTTCCAGGTTACTAACCGGAACGGGAAAATTCTCTAATTTCCCGATAATGAAAGAATCACATGAAAAGTCTGGGACTGAAATAATTACTGTAGCAATTAGAAGAATAGATTTAAATGCTCCTGGCCATATAGGACTTTTAGATGAAATTGACCTGGGAAAATACTGGATATTACCAAATACTGCTGGTTGCCAAACAAAAGACGAAGCCATCAGAATAGCAAGACTTAGCAGAGCAATGGGAATAAACAATTGGATTAAGCTTGAAGTAATCCCTGATCCAAAATACTTGCTGCCAGATCCTATAGCTACTTTAGAAGCTGCTCATGAACTGGTGCAAGAGGGGTTCGTTGTTCTTCCTTATATAAATGCAGATCCTGTCCTTGCAAAAAGACTTGAAGAAGTTGGCTGCGCCACAGTTATGCCATTAGGCTCACCAATTGGTACAGGGCAAGGAATACGCTGTGCTGCAAACATTGAAATAATAATTAAACAATCATCTATACCCGTCATCGTAGATGCTGGAATTGGTGTACCATCAGAAGCCAGCCAAGTTATGGAAATGGGAGCTGATGCTGTTTTAATAAACACTGCTATTGCATGTGCCAACAATCCACCAGAAATGGCAAAAGCATTTAAACTTGGTGTAGAAGCTGGTCGCAAAGCATACCTTTCAGGCCGCATCCCTATAAAAGAATATGCAAGTGCAAGTAGCCCTTTGGAAGGAGTAGTAGGAAAATAAGGAGGTTATTAAAGAAAGGTTTTGCGTGATTCATTCACCAAAACCGATCAAGCGAAAAAAATTGACAGATGGAAGCTCAAGCTTGTCTTGAGCATAAAATAAAAACATGCAAGTGCAAGTAGCCCACTAGAGGGGGTAATCGGAAAATAACAAATCACAAAGAAAGGATTTGTGTGGTTTACCCACCAAATCCGATCGAGGGGAAGAGATTAGCAAATGGGAAGTTTAGCTTGTCTAAACTAAAAAGAAAGAAGCTCAAGCTTGTCTTGAGCATAAAAAAGGAGAGAAAAATGCGTCAACAATGGTTAGAAAAAAGAAAGAACGATACAAATAAAACACAGATGCATTATGCAAGAAAAGGCATAATAACAGAAGAAATGAACTATGTCGCTAAGGTAGAAAATCTAGAACCTGAATTTGTTCGAGGTGAAATAGCTCGCGGAAGAATGATTATTCCCGCAAATGTAAACCACACAAGTCTTACACCAATGTGTATTGGTATAAATTCAAAATGTAAAATCAATGCAAATATTGGCAACTCTGCTGTTACTTCTAACGTTGATGAAGAATTAGTCAAATTAAATATGTGTATTAAATACGGTGCAGATACTGCAATGGATCTCTCAACCGGTGGAAATTTGGATGAAATAAGAACAACAATTATTCAAAAAAGTCCTATTCCAATTGGGACTGTTCCTATTTACCAAGCAATTCAAAAGGTGAAAGATGTAAAAGATTTAACAATTGATAATCTTTTAGAAGTGATTGAATTACAAGCACAACAAGGTGTAGATTATATGACTTTGCATTGTGGTGTACTTTTAGAGCACTTACCTTTAGTATCAGGACGAATCACAGGTATTGTCAGTCGTGGTGGTTCAATTATGGCTGAATGGATGATAAAACATGGAAAAGAAAATCCACTTTATACTCACTATGACAGAATACTTGAAATCTGCAAGAAGTACGATGTAACTATTTCATTAGGTGACAGTTTAAGACCAGGATGTATTCATGATGCCAGCGATAAAGCACAATTTGCAGAGTTAAAAACTCTTGGCGAGCTTACTTTAAAAGCCTGGGAAAAAGATATCCAAGTCATGGTAGAGGGTCCTGGACATGTTCCAATGGATCAAATTGATATGAATGTAAAAAAACAAATAGAGATTTGTCAGGAGGCACCTTTTTATGTTTTAGGACCTCTTGTTACTGATATTGCACCTGGGTATGATCATATAACCTCTGCTATTGGTGCAGCATTAGCCGGCTGGTCAGGAGCAGCAATGTTGTGTTATGTAACACCCAAAGAACATTTAGGATTACCAAATCCAGAAGATGTAAGAGCTGGCATCATTGCATATAAAATTGCAGCACATGCTGCTGATATTGCACGACACAGACCACATGTCACGGACAGAGATAATGAGCTTTCGAAAGCACGCTATAATTTTGATTGGAATAAACAATTTGAATTAGCATTAGATCCAGATAAAGCTCGCGAATATCATGATGAAACACTTCCTCATGAATACTTTAAATCTACAGAATTTTGTTCTATGTGTGGACCAAAGTTTTGCTCAATGCATATAAACAGAACAGTAGATGAATACAATAAAACGCTAAAAGCTCAATTTGAAGATAAAGAATTAGTACAAATCAAATAAAAAATTAAAAGTGAAAAATATTATCGCAACATCCTATTGATTATTTGGGATATCCAAGGGATATTAGTAAAACGTCCATAGAAAGAAAATATTACACAATAAAGAATTAAAACTAAAAGTCCATAATGAACACCAGACTGAACTATTCCATGAATAACATGAAGCCAATGTACTATTACTGATGAACCTGGTATAAATGAAATAATTTGAATCACCAATGAAATCAAAATAGCAAGTCCCTGCGGAATAAACATATATAACATACCTACAAGAATAGACTGCATACAATGAAATCTAACAAAATCTTTTTGGTCATGATATTGTTTCCTTGAAATCAACAACCACACAAGACCCCAAATACCTAGCGTTAAATAAGTAACGGCTGCTCCTATTTTTTCTTTTATATCCGGGAATTGAGTCGACATAGGTTTAATTCACTTTTTCGTTTTATTATATTCTGATTTTAATAAATCTACCATGCTAGACGAATCTTTCATACATTCTATTTCTTCCCTAGTTTGCAAATTTTTAATCTTAAATACATTTTTTTCTTTTTCATTATCCAAATAAAAAATTATGAAATCAACATTCTTCTTTAAAGCAGCATCTAATTGTTTCGATATGTTGGAGGGATTATAAATAACTTCAAGATTAACATTTAAATCTTTCTCTTTTGTCAGATCATATAATTGATTTGAATAATTAAAAATATCTTCTTGATTAGACAAAAACATTACTGATATATTTTTTTTAGAACATTCACCAACTACCAACATTAATCTCTCAATACCCATCGCCCAACCAAACCCTGGTGACTGTGGACCTCCTAAAGATTCAACCAAATTATCATATCTACCACCACCACAAATAGTAGATTGTCCTTTCAAAATCTCACTTGTAGACTTTATTTCAAAGACAAAATCATTGTAATAATCTAACCCACGAACAAGATTTGGATTTGTAACAATATTTTTAATTTCTCTACAGTCTTTCTCTTTATAAAGTCCAAGCAATGATTTAATTCCTTCAAAACGTTTATTTGATTCATCAGTTAAAAATTCAAGTGGTTTTTTCGCCCCCGCAAAGATTTCTTGATCAGCTACAACCTTACAATCAAGCATTCTTAGAGGATTTTGTTCATATCTTTTTTTACAATCATCACATAAATCATTCAAGAAACCTTTTGTATATTTCTGAAAGTATTCTTTATATGCCCTACGTGAAGCATCGTCCCCAAGAGAATTGATTTCAATTCTATAATCAAGGTTTAAATTGTTAAATATCTTAGTAAGAGCAAATACAGACTCTACTTCACATGCTATTGAATTACTACCCAAAACTTCTGCACTGATCTGAAAGAACTGTCTATAACGACCCACTTGCGGTCTTTCATAACGAAAAGCTGGTCCATAACTCCAAAGTTTTATCGGTTTCGGTTCTCTATGCAAACCATTTTCAATATATGCCCTTGCAATTCCAGCCGTTAACTCAGGGCGAAGAGTAATTGATCTTTCACTTCTATCCATAAAAGTGTACATTTCTTTATTCACAATATCTGAACTCTCCCCAACACTCCTTTGAAACAATTCAGTATATTCAAATATCGGAACAATAATTTCTTTAAACGAATAAAATTCCAAAGCTTCTTTAGCGGCAGTAATTATTCTTTGCCAAGCCTTTGAATCTTTTGGCAAAACATCTTGTGTTCCTCTTGGTGACTGATATTTCATTTGCATTAATTTTGACGTATCTGACAAAAAATAGCTACCGTAACTTTAGATTTTTAGTTACAATATTCATCATAAAGTAAAAAAATGGAGAAAATAACATATTTAATGCAGCACTATAGACACTACTCATTAAATATCTGTCCCATAAATTAATTGATTTATCCAAGCTAAATTGCCACCCATTTAAATATTCATATGGCAAAGTAAGAAAAAAACACAATAAAATAAAAAATAGCAATTCATCAGAAAATAAATTTCTTGTAAGTAACCCTGCAAGTAATCCCATTAATGGCAAAGAAAAGTAAAATATATGGTCATATAAAACACTTACATTAAGAAAAGAGCAAACTATACCATAAATAACACCTGCCTGAATCCCATAAGTAAGACCCAAATAAATGGTACATAAAAGAAGAATATTAGGCGAACTGTCAAATATAATAAATCTACTAAAAATTGATACTTGTAAAACCCAAATTAAGAGCGCAGAACAAAATATAAAAATGTATCTGTGTGTTTCTTTTCGTTTTTTATTACCAAATAATGTTAGATCTACCATAATTTATTACTTATCGTATTATAATTTAATACCATAAACCCCGGATCCTGATTATATGATATTTCCAATTTAAATCTCAATTCTTAAGACGAAAGTCGTAGCTTGTAGCTTTATAAAAAAAGGATTTGTCCGATTTATTCGGCAAATCCGGTCAGGTGAAAGGAGTCGACAGATAGAAGCTTCAGCTTGTCTGAAGCTATTAAAAACATTGGGGAGTCGCCAAGTGGTAAGGCACCGGGTTTTGGTCCCGGCATTCGTGGGTTCGACCCCTACCTCCCCAGTTTTTTTCTTAACTTACCTGTTAAAACTTATTGATATACTATTCCCTAATATCTTTTCAATATAAAAAAAGGGGTGAAGTTATGGAAATAGATAGAAGAGATTTTATAAAGTTGGGTGCTATAGCAACCGTTGGTTTAATCCCTGTTCCAAACAATGTTATAAGTGCCGCACCAATGAAAATAACTACATCTTTTGGAAAACTTTTATTTGATACTGTAAAGTGGAATGGATTGCCTAATCTTCCATTGAAATATCATTTTTCTCCACTTAGTGAAATCCCTCCAGAATACACTAAGCATAAAGTCCTCATGAAGATAGACGGAGAATTTGTTAAAACAAAAGGTATGGAGTTCTTAATTTCAAATCCAAAAATAACTAATGAACAAAGAATGGACGTTAGAGATGCTGAAGTTGTAGGTAGAGTAATAGCGCAAGCTAATTTAATTGCAACTTTAGGAGACAAGTATCCGCATAATTGGACAGAAGCCTTTATAAAGTTAGATTTGTTTCACTATCTTATAGAGGAGCTAGAAAGTTTAAATCCTGACAATAAAGACTTTACAGAAGATTACACAAAAGAATTAACCAAGCAACTAGTAAAAGCTATTCCACCAAGTGAACGATTTAATTTAAGAATAAATCAGTACCACACCCATAACAATGTCATCGATGAAGGACTTAGCAGAGCATCTAGATTAACTGCAGAATTATATTAAAGCTAAGATTTCAAGCAACCAACTTATAAACTTGCTCTATATTTGCTCTAATAAAAGTTGTCCGCCATAGGCGGACAAGTAAAATCGTCCCGTAAGCCCAGCCAATTCAACGTCTAAAACTACAAATCTGAATATTCTTCTCTTGGTGTCCCATATTTGAGTTTGTTATAACTTTGAAGCGCACAATGACCAAACTCATCATAGTTTTGCTCTGAGAATGTTAAAAGGAAATTACACACTTCTTCCATCACTCTATAGTCTATCCCTTCAAGTTCCCCTAGATGATACAAAGCATCCCATTGACTAGAATAATTACCTTTTTCTTGCCTGGCATGGGACATTAAATATTCAACAGCTTCTTGGTTACCAATTGTACTTAACGCTTCAAAAGCTACAGAATGGTCAAAGTCTTCTCCCCACCCAATTTCTTCACCCCAGACTTCTCCAAAATGTTCATCTGTCCACGCGATTATTGGACTTATTGCATTATCTGATTTTGTAATAGCTAATATTTCAACAATGGTAGTTGACTTACTTTCAAAGTTTGGAATGTTAGCATCTCTCAGAATATTTACCAACACTTCTTGCTGAGCCAATTTCAATTGTAATTTTCCAGATCTTAATTCTTCTAGAATTTTTTTAATAATTTTATCATATCCTAAATAACTATAGTCTTTATCTCTTAAGATAGCTAAAAGTTTATTAAAAGAATTATCTGAAGGATTTGGTTGTCCATCGTTATCAGAAGGTTGTATTGCTGGAATCTTACCCATGCAGTTATTCTATTATGAAAGATTTTAATCTTTTTTAATTTTTATCTTTTTTTCAGATTTTAATTGTTTCTAATAAAAGTTCTGAAATCGTCCCACAAGCCCTATCAATTAAAAAACCAATTGATATCTACTTCCTGCTCCTTCACCAGTCTTTTGTAAAAATCCTTTTTCAGTTAAAGCTTTCAAAGAGTATTGAATGGTTCTTCGTGGAAGTTTTATTTCTTTCTCAAGCTCCATAACCTGGATTCTTTTTTCTGGACTTAATTTAAAGCAATTTAAAACACTCAGTGAAGCTTCTGAAAGTTTCATTAAGTTTTTATATTTATTTTCATAAGTTTCTATATCAGTCAATGACTCTTCAATAACTTTAATAAAAAACCAGCATAGAGGTTCTAAATTATATTTTTGGGGCTCTTGATGAAACTTACCTTTGGATACTTTATGTAATATTGAGTAATATTCAGATCGCCTTTGTTCTATATGTCTATCAATTGCTATTTTAGATACAATATTTGATAAATATTTATCTTCAGACTGTAATAAAGCCAGCACAAATAGTGCTCTTCCTAATCTTCCATTTCCATCCTGAAATGGATGAATAGCTAAAAATCTGAAATTAAACTCGGTCGCAACAAGAATAGGATGAGTATATTCCTGAATAGTTTTGTTATACCAACCAATTAAATCAGCCATTGCAGTCTTAGTTAAAATTCCTGGAGAAGCTGGTTCTAGAACTACTTTTTCTTCTCCCGTAGAATGATTCATTGAAATAACTTTATTTGGGACTGTTTTATAGTTCCCTTTATATCGATCAGCTTTTTTATAATGTTTTAGTAAGTCATTATGTAAGCCACGTATTGTAGTTTCAGTAAGAGGGAATAGCTCTTTATATTGACTGTAAATTGTAAGTAATATTTCCCTACAACCAACAACTTCTTCTATGCTCCTTTCTCTGTCTTTTGAAAGCTTATTTAAGATATAATTTTTCTTTGCTTCAAATGCAGTAGTTTTACCCTCTTTAGTAAGTGCAGTATCAACCCACTCAACTTCTATGTCTGTTAGAACAGCATTTTCAATTCTTGTTGATGCTCCGATGTTACTTATTAAGGCTTGTTTTTCAATATATTTTTTTTCTTCTGGTTTTAGGCCCTCTACTTCATTGCATTTTTCAACCAGCAAGCTCTCCAATTTTTTGAGTTCCTTTTCAAGTTTTAAATTAGGCTGGAATGAGAGCATGGTTAGATCATACAACATTGCGCAAGAATGCGCAACCTTTCATCAAGACAACTTGCGCAATACTACACATTGATAAACAATTGAATTTTGTCATAAAACTGTCAAATTTATCAAATTCTACCCTAATTGAACCTTTAAAAAGTTCTCTTCACCCCAGATAAGAGTATTATTATAGCCTAATTAATTTTTTAACTGTTTTACTTAACAGCTTCAATTGTTGATTGATAAGCAGCAGCAAAATCTAAAAAACTCATGCGTTTTCCTCTAGGAGAACCAGCAATTCCTGCATGTCCACCAGATTCTTCACCAAAAAGCTCTTTAAGAATCTGAATTGCATTTTTTCCTTTTGGTGCATCAGCAAAAGATATAGTAATTCCTCCTACTTGAGGTTTATAAGTTACAACTGCTTTAAGAAGTTCTCCATCTGGAGTAACATAAAGATGATTAACAAATTGAGATGAGACTCTAAGTCCTACACCATCTCTAGACTCAATAAAAGTCTCTGCATTTAATTTAGCTTCATTTGCTTTGTATTCATCACCTACTTTAAGAAGCTCTGGATCATCTTTTGCAATTCTGTCTATTATTTTTAACGCGTCTAAGACCTTTGTGGTAACTTCAGAAACTGAACCGTCTCTATTTGAAAAAGTCTTATTTTCTTCATGCCATGCAGCATAAGCATAGTAACGTCGCATATTTTCTTCTGTTGCACCACTTTGACTTATCTTATGTTCTCCATTTACATCTACAAATTCTGCAAGCTCCCAAAATCCCGGTACATCAGGTTTGCATCCAAGAATAGCTGCACATCCCCCAAGAGTATCAAGATCTATATGGCTTAGTCCTCCAGCTATCTGGATATGTTCTAAATCACTTTCTCCAATCTTTCCAATATCTCTTATAAAGTTATTTGGATAAGAACATGGGCAAGGTTGTCCAGCTCTTGGTCCATGATGAGCTAGTGTAGCAATGGAGCCAGATACAACATCACTCCCATACTCAGCTTCTACAGTAACCGTTGGTAAGCCTGTTTTATCTAAAGCAGCAAGTAAATTCTTTGGATTTGAACTCATTAAAAATTGAACTTGAATTGTCATTTTATATACCTCCTAAAATATTTATAGCCCTAATATAGCGTTTAATATTCTCACTAATCTGGTTTTAAGAAGGAATTTTTAATAGTTTTTTTATAGTTATTTTGAATGTTTTCTATTAATCTTAAATTATGTTATTAGTTTGAAAACTTGCGTTTCTACCTACCGCCGATTTTTTCGCTGCGCTCCCAAAATCGGCTTTCCAAAGTACTTCCAGTCTGCCATTTATAATACCTTGAAGATTTTACTGAATAAATCAGGTAAAATCTTACCTTATAAATCATTTACTTAGAAATATTACGCTAGCTAAGTAGTAACAAACTTGCTTTTAATAATCTCTCCAAAATTCTAAAATCATCTTGTAACCCCAGTCATGTTCTTAATTAGGTATATCTTTAGAACAATTGTTATCATAAAAATAAATTTTTAAAGGAGAATAATTTTGATTACAAGAATATTAGCTAATTTATTTACTTTTCCATATAAAGATAGTGGTTGTGATACCGAAGCACCTCCTCCGAGGAAAGAAAAATCTCTTTCAGATGATGGGTGGTGGGTTAGTAAAGATGGAAGAGTATTACCTCCAGCTCCTCCCCCTAGAACTAAGGATTAAATCTTATTTTTACAATTGTTTAATTTTTAGATGAGAAAAATTTAATGTATTTTTTTTTGCCAATGTTACTATAAAATAAACAAGGAGAAATTAAATGATAATTGATACTAACCAAAGAAAATTTATTACAGCACTAACAGGAGTTTTTGGAGGAAGTCCAAAGGTAGCATTACAAACTGTGGAACTCTTAAATCCAAAGACAATATCACAAATTAATCCTCAAGCAAGTCAGGAAAACCTAGAAACATATCAAAGCCTTGCAATTATTAGCAAAGGTTTTGCTCCACGAGCTTTTGCATCTGGCGGTAGTG
>JAHFBD010000033.1:0-2789 GCA_023250175.1 Candidatus Melainabacteria bacterium | reverse complement strand
GCAATCGTTGTACAGATACTACAAGGGAAATTAACAAAACCAGAGGAAGTACAATCACAAATTGAAGCTTTATTTGGAGATGAACATAAAGCTGAGGCTGGAAGAATATTTAATCTTCTTTTAAATAAAGCAGGATAAAATCTTAACTCTCTAATCCACATTTTTGGGACAGTCAAACTACCTTCACCATAACTCCTGGGGTTAATTAAGAAAATTCTGGTTAGAACTTATATCAGAAAAAATTATCAACTCCTGTGTGCAATAAGTTTACAAGTTTAATCCCAATTTTTATATAAACAATTAGCTCTTATACCATTTTCATGCCACCAGAAGTATAAGATACTTTTATGGCATCTTCTTGAACAACCCTACCAGTATTTATATCTATAACAGGATCTAAAAGCTCTTTTAACTCAGATACAGCTTGGGCAAATTCACCACGTTTCTCAAGAAGCTTTTGAAAAGCTTTCCAGATGGGGTGGTTAAGATCATAATTTATAGCATTTGTAGAATCATGTTGATCTACAAGTCGAGATAAATAAATAGATAACTCATGCAGATTCTTATTAAGATCATCAAAGGTTCTTAATTGATATTTTGCATCTGAATAATTAACATATGTTTTTCTTGCAGGCTCACTTAAATTTAACTCTGTACCATCAGGTGTTTTATAAATAACTTCACATGTTGTTCTAAAAAAACCTTTTATAATAACCTTACTATTAATGTCAGACACTCTTATACCATTCATCTTCAATCCCTCCAGATAATCACAAAAATCTTACGATACAAATCCAGAGAAATCAATTTGTTAAACTACAATACACAATCAAAACTCATTTAATATACTCTCCTACATGTTATATTTATTTAATTGCTCAAAAACAATTTTTAAGGAGAACATATGAGAACAGAATTTAAACTTACTGGATTTGTTTCACCTCCAGTCTTAATAGGAGTAAAACCTACAACATATAATGATATTGAACATACCCTTTTATTAGTTATTCCTGACGGTAAGGAAGCCAAACAGTATTTAAAAACCATTGAAGCTAAAGTACAAGCTTACAACAATATCTTTATTGCAAGAACAATTGAAGAAGCCGAGACAATACTGAGAAGTCAAGATGTAAGCACAATGTATCTATCAAAGAATATACCAACAGCACAGAAAAATAAGCTCAACAAGATTTTTAGAGCATTACCTGAAAGATAAAGCTGATAGATTATTTTGATAATTAATTTTCTACTAAAACAACTTTACCAGGACATATTGGATAGATTTTACCTCTTTAAAACCTTAAAAGAGGCTCAGTAACAATAGCATTGTTCCTTAACCTAACAGTGTTCAGTTTAATTCCTAATATATATTCAAGATTTTAACAATGTTAAATAGTTAAATTTAAAAGATTTAATAAATTACTTTAAATCAATTTAGTAGAATTATTGTAATTATGCATATTCAAAGTATAAAACTCGGCACTTGCCTATTAAGGCAAACAATTCAACCTATTAATAGCATAGCTAAACCTCTTTTATATTCCCTTACACAAGAAGCCTGGAGCGATCCAAATATAAAAAGCATAATTGAAAAATCTATTATTTATGGAAATTTTAAAAACACACCTGAAGAAGGAAAATCTTTTTTAGAAGAAATGAATAAATTATGTAACTCGAAGATTTCTGAAGAAGAAATTTATTTAAGATTACAAGATTTTTTTAAATCCTTACAGAAAAGATGTGATTTAAATTCTGGATTTACTAAAGAAAGAGAAGAAAGAGTACAAAGAAGAATAAACCAACTTCATGAATTATTAGGTAATTTCAAACCGACATCTTATATAGACGTAGGTTGTGGAAGAGGTGATATAACAAAAGAAGTTCAAGATGCACTTGCTTTAGCAGATCAAAAAGTACTTGGACTTGATGTAGTAGTTAATAATAGCCTTCCAATTAAAGTTCTCCAGTTTGATGGAAAGAAAATTCCTTTAGATAATAATTCTCATGATCTAATTACACTTTTTACTGTTCTTCATCATGCTGAGCAACCAGAAGATTTACTGAAAGATATTGCAAGAGTTTTAGATCCAAGCGGATACCTTCTAGTAAGAGAGTTTGATGCCCCAAGTAGAGAACTTAAACTGTTTAACTTAGTAATGGACTATATGCTTTACAAAGTTTATAATCCATCTCCTGACGTTCCAATACCAGGAAACTATCTAGGATACAAAGAGTGGCTTGAGATATTTAAAAGAGCAGGACTTACCGTGGAAAAAATTATTTTCCCTGAACCAGACAATCCATATAAACCATTTATGGCATTGCTAAAAAAAATATAAGATTAGTTAACAACTTTTAATTTTCCAAATCCATATGGATATAGTGGGCTTAATGCTAACTTTCCACCTTTAATTTCTTGTGAGTAAAAAAACTTAAGACCAAGGGTATCAATTTTATCCATTGCTAGTCTATATGCTTTCATCATTTCCTGTGTTATAGGAATTGCACCCCTAAGTGTAAATTCTGCTCCTTTTTTTTGATCGAAGACATGTTCAACTTTTACTTCATTTAACCCATATTCTTTTAAAACACTTTCCACTTCTAAATTTTTCTGTGTTGCTTCATCTTGATTATTTATTTTCACTTCAATTCTCTTTTTTTGAATCGAACCACCTTTTTGTAATTCTTTCCATATATTTAACAAGCCATCTTTTACTGAAACAAGGTTTATTTTCATTTTATGACCTCCTTTTATAGCTAAACTAGTTTAGCTATAACTTTTTCTTTCC
>JAHFBD010000032.1:5565-14149 GCA_023250175.1 Candidatus Melainabacteria bacterium | reverse complement strand
TCTAATCTTAAATACTTCCAGAAACACTTAGTGTAAGCGGCTGAGCAATCCCAGAAGCGTGACTGCTGGAATCAGCTGGCTTCCGATTATTTTCATAATACTTTCTTACTACTCCTTCATCCATATCAAATGACTGTATAAGTTCTTTCTTGAAAGTTTCTGCATCCTCTTTTCCTTTGCAAGCCCATACAATACCATCAATAAATTTATTTCTAAGTGGATCGAAAATAGAGTCTGATATATCTAATAGCTTATCTAAAGCACCACCCTGGAATTTATGGTTTGTAATTATATTTCCATTTTCATCAACAGCTTTGCTGGTGGCTCTTCTCCTTCTACAATTAGCAACTCTATTAAAAAGCATTGCTGGAAACTCTGCAAGCGCTGCTGCTGTTGTTTTTGGAATTATTTTTCCAAAGAAATAAGTTGATAGTGATGCTGCAATACCTGACAATAGATGCCCGGGGAAAAATCTTTCATTTACTACATTTGCCATGGTTTTAGCTACAGCATTTGTTTTAAATTCATCTTTAAAGTCAGTATAAAACCTGGTTGCCTGTGATACTGCATATGTAGCTTGTTCTATACATGTATAACCTAGTCCTCTAACTACATTTTTCAGGACGGATTCATCAGAGTCAAGATTTACACCAGGCAAATTTTCTTCAGTATTTTTTAAGCCTAAACTAGCTAACGTAAATAATCCTACTTGTGAAAGCCCATATAATAAAAAGTTTGGATTTTCTTTTCTGAGTCCGATGGTATTTAAGATATAGTCTGATGGACCTTTAATAACTTTATTATAAAAATTAGTAAAAAAATTGCCTGGATTATTATGTCCATCCTCAGCTCCATTTAATTTTTCTCTGTTTGTACTTTGATCGCTTGTAATTTTCCAATGCCAGGCCGCACCAATTAATTTTCCTGGTATCATAGCAATTTGCTCAGGAACATTAGGTGTAACAGCTTTAGAAAGTTTTGTTAAAATCGAACAAAAGAAAGTTTCCCATAAAGGCTCTAAACCTTCATCGTGCAGTATCTTTGTATAAATCTCTTGCGCTGGTTTATCTCTTCTTTCAAATAATGCACCTAAGCCTTTGGAGTTACCGCTAGAAATTAAATCTGTTACAGCAACAGTTGCACTAGTTGCAATTTCTCTTGTTATTGCTCCAATAGATGTCATTTTTTATTTACCAAGTTTATATAAAATTCTGAAATAAAAAGCTTCACAAGTAAATTTTTAGAATCCACAAGTTAAGCTATTGTTAAGGTTCAATCTTAACCTTAGCAATTAAATAATTAATTAATCAAGTGTGTGTAGCTTAACCAATTTACTTACAAATAAATATATTTTTTGGTTAAGAAAAGAGCTGATTTATAAAGAAAATATAAAAGTAAAAACCTTAGAAACAGAGCTCTAGACTCTTCAATTTAGCAATTTACACTGGACCAGGAAACATTGATTGTAACTTCATTGCAAGGCCCATATCGCCTGACACACGAAGCTTGCCCATCATAAATGCCATTTGACTATTTAACTTACCTTTGTGAATTGCAAGCCAGTCTTGATCAGAAATTGCAATAGTAACTGATGGATTTGATACAGGGCCATCAACTAGATCACATTTTCCATCTTTTATATTCAAAACCCACTGACCACCATTTTTACCAGATATATCAAAAACATAGGTAGCACATAAATTACCTGCTATTTCAGGCTTAAACGATTTATACATTTCTACTAAAGATTCTTGACAAGTTTCAGCCATAATATTAATTAAGCCTCCTTTTTATAAAGTTAATTTTAAACTTTCTTCATAAATTATCATTTCAAAGATAACAAATTACAAGGAGTAATCAATACCTTTGTAATATAAGGCATACGTTGGATTTAATGTATTTTAGTAAACATAATTTCTAGAATTAAAAAGTCAACCACACAGTTAATATTTTAAAGTTAGAAACCATCTATAGCTTACTTGCGTCATAGAAAGCCTGTTCCTGATTAAATATATTCTGGTCATAGATATGGTTTAATATAAAGGGTAGATAGAGTCCCGAATGTAGATATACGAGTTGGGCAGTACAATAAACATAATTTTAGGACAACAAATATGAAAAATCAAAGATTTATCTTTTTTATAGTTATAGTTTTATTAATATCAATAGCCAATCCTATTAAACAAAATAGTGCTAAGGCATATGAAAAAACAAGACTTATTGCTCAAAGCTTACCTAATATTTCACCAAAGATAGCCAACGACGAATACAATTACACTTTTAAAATTTCTGACAAGTTAGTAGGAACTGGTGATGTAAAGCTAAAAATAAATGACAACCAAATCAAAGGTATTGCAAATGGCATAGGAAAAACATCACAATGTAATGTTAACTTTAATACAAGCATCGATGGTTCACTGAATAACCCTGGGGATATTATGGTTTCAATATCAGGCATAGGTAATCCTAAAGGAATACCAATTATTGGAAAAATAAGTTTTCAAGGCCCCATGGAAGGAACAATAAACCACAATACCCTTAGCTTGACTGGAACAGTACATATTAAAGGAAAGCTGGCTCGATATGCTGGGTTTAAGGATGAAGAAGAATTACTAATTGAAATTCCAAACCTAACTATTTTAAAAGCATCTAATGATATATAACTATAGATTTACAGTATAAATCTTATATTTTATGATTAATTAAAGTATAACCTTCTCTTTTAATAGAGATCTTTCTGCGGTTATCTGAAATTATCAATCATTCTACATAAAATAATAATATATAGAACCCTTTATAAGAGATTAGAAGATATGGTTTTGTGGTTTATAAAACTAAAATAAGCTAAGAGTAATTGATTGTTACTATTAATAAGAGGCAGGAAAGAAAATAAAAAATGTTTGAAAGATTTACTGAAAAAGCAATTAAAGTAATAATGCTGGCCCAAGAAGAAGCAAGAAGGCTTGGTCATAATTTTGTTGGAACTGAACAAATCTTGCTTGGTTTAATTGGTGAAGGAACTGGGATTGCAGCAAAGACACTAAAATCAATGGGTGTCAATTTAAAAGATGCAAGAATAGAAGTAGAAAAAATAATTGGAAGAGGTAGTGGTTTTGTAGCAGTTGAAATCCCATTTACCCCAAGAGCAAAAAGAGTGTTAGAACTATCATGGGAAGAAGCCAGACAGCTAGGACATAATTACATAGGTACTGAGCATTTGCTGCTTGGATTAATTAGAGAAGGGGAAGGTGTAGCAGCACGAGTACTAGAAAACTTAGGAGTAGATTTAGCTAAGGTTAGACAACATATAATCAGGCTCTTGGGAGAAACGGGTGCTACAGGAACACAGACTGGTGGTACAGGTACAGGAAGATCTAAAACACCTACTCTTGATGAGTTTGGGGTCAATTTAACACAAGCTGCTACAGAAGGACGGTTAGATCCTGTTGTAGGGCGCGAAAAAGAAATAGAAAGAGTCATTCAAATATTAGGACGCAGAACAAAAAACAACCCCGTATTAATTGGTGAACCTGGCGTAGGTAAAACTGCAATTGCTGAAGGGCTTGCACAAAGAATTGCAATAAATGAGATACCAGACATACTGCAAGAAAAGAAGATTGTACAACTTGATATTGGGTTACTAGTAGCTGGTACAAAATATAGAGGTGAGTTTGAAGAACGGCTAAAGAAAATTATGGATGAAATCCGTGGTGCCGGAAACGTAATCATAGTGATAGATGAGCTACATACATTAATTGGAGCAGGGGCAGCAGAAGGTGCAATAGATGCTGCAAATATTTTAAAGCCGGCATTGTCACGAGGTGAGTTACAGTGTATAGGAGCTACTACTCTAGATGAATACCGAAAGCATATAGAAAGAGATGCTGCGTTAGAAAGAAGATTCCAACCAGTTATGGTAGATGCACCATCTGTAGAAGAATCTATAGAAATATTGCGTGGTCTTAGACCAAAATATGAAGAGCATCACAAGCTAATAATTGGAGATGCTGCATTAATAGCTGCAGCTGTTTTATCAGATAGGTATATTAGCGATCGTCATTTACCAGATAAAGCAATTGATTTAATTGATGAAGCCAGCTCACGCGTAAGATTGAGAGCCAGCTCACTACCTCCAGAAGGAAAAGAGATAGAAAAAGAATTAAGAATGGTAAGCAGACAAAAAGAACAGGCTATCAGATCTCAGGAATTTGAAAAAGCCAGTCAATTGAGAGACAAAGAAACTGAGCTTAAAGAACAAATTAAAGAAATGCAACAAAAATGGAAAGAACAACAAGAAAAGAATAAGCCTGTTGTTACTGATGAAGAAATTGCACACATTGTAAGTTCTTGGACTGGAATCCCTGTAGGTGATTTAACACAAGGTGAATCTGAAAGACTTCAAAAACTTGAAGGTATTTTACATGAAAGAGTTATTGGTCAAAATGTAGCAGTAACAGCAGTTTCACGAGCCATCAGAAGAGCACGCGTTGGATTGAAAAATCCACAAAAACCAATTGGCACATTTATGTTTAGTGGTCCAACAGGAGTAGGAAAAACTGAGCTTGCAAAAGCACTAGCTACATTTTTCTATGGAACTGAGGAAAATATCATCCGTGTAGATATGTCAGAATACATGGAAAAGCATACTATAAGCAAGCTTATAGGCTCACCACCAGGATATGTAGGCTACGGAGAAGGTGGACAGCTTACAGAAGCAGTTAGAAGAAGACCATATAGTGTAGTGTTATTTGATGAAATTGAAAAAGCACACCCAGATGTATTTAACATACTGTTACAGATTTTAGATGATGGACGCTTAACCGATTCTAAGGGACGTGTAGTTGATTTCAAAAATACAATCATAATAATGACAAGTAATGTAGGAGCAAGAAATATTGAGTCACTGCAGCCATTAGGCTTCACTACAGAGCTTTCCAGTGATCCTGAAAACATTTATAAGAGAATGAAAGCAACTGTAACTGATGAAATGAAAAAGACTTTCAGACCAGAATTTTTAAATAGATTAGATGACATTATTATATTTAAACATCTTCTAAAAGAGGAACTACATAAGATTTTAGATCTTATGGTTAAGGATCTAAGTAAGCGAATCGATGAAAAGAGTATGGTATTAGAATTATCAGCAGAAGTGAAAGACAAGCTTGTAAAAGACGGATACAGCCAGGCCTATGGCGCACGTCCAATGAGAAGAACTCTTCAAAAACTAATTGAAGATGCATTAGCAGAAGAAATGTTAGCCGGCAAGTTTAAAGAGGGAGATAAAATCGGAGCTGCATTAAAACGTAGAGATGAACTACCTCCTGATGCTTCTATAGCAAAAATAGATTCATCCGTAACTGTTAACATATCTCAAAACAAAGATGTAAAAGATGATGGTATGGTAATCGTCTTTGAAAAAACCGGAACAGTAGAAATTAAAAAGAAATATGAAAAGAAAGAAAAAACAGAACTGCCTAAAGAAATAACTAAAGAAGAGCCTCCTAAAGAACCTGCTAAGGCTGGATCATAATACCGTTAACTGCTTATTTTTTGTGCACAATCTGCTATTTGGTCTTTTGTATCTTCAATGCTTTTTAATAAGGATTGATCCTTCACCCTATGTAATGGGTTTAAAATCCCTTCTGGAAAAGTTTCTCTTAAAGTTTTCATTTTAGCTAATAAGGTTTCTTGATTTTTCAAACTTTCATTTAGCTTATTCACCTTATCTTGTGGTACTAAATCAGATTTAGATATTAAATCTACAATAGACTTTCTAACATTTAAAATTTCTTCTAAATGAGTCTGAATATCCTCTTGAGTCTCCCCCTTTAAAAAGCAAGAGTCTTGCATTATATATTTTTGACTCAGTTGTGCTCTTAAAGCTGTTTCAGTAGCAATTAAATTATTTAAATCAGGGATTTCATTTGCAATGGGTTCTATAAAATCTTTCAATATGTTTTTTATATCGAGCTCTAATTCGCCATGACTTAATCTCACAAAATTAAACTCATTAGCCATCTTTATCATCTGTGGATCTTGTTCTGCTATAGATACTCTTTTCATTTGCTCAATAAGCTTACCACCCACCTCATGATAAATTACTTCTGATTTTAATTTATCTTCTGCTTTAATATCCAGATTAGGAATAGAAAGTTCAATTTCTGCCGCTCTAAGATCACATTCTAATTCTTCTTTGCAGAACTCATAGTCCATAACATCATCCATACTTGGCGATGCTCCACGGCTAAGCTTTAACTGTAACTTAGCATTTCCTTCTAGACATAACAAATGATTTTTTGCATAGTCTTTAATTTCATTTAGTGCTTTCGGTGAGCTTTGTATAGCATCTCTTAATTCTTGGATTTTATCCTGTGGTAATTGATTTAATACTTCATCTTTTAAGGTTAATCTAGTAGACTCCAACAGGGGAATTGCACCTGTTGCAAGATTAAACCGAAATATTTGTGTGTCTACTAAGTCAGCAAGAAGCAGCTTTGCACACTCTTCATCATTATTACAAAGATTCATAAAATCTTTATGCTTATTTGCAATTTCAAGAAGAGAATTTTGACCAAGTTCTGAAGTTCTAACCATCTCAAGAGATATTTGTCCTTCTCTAAACGTTTCTTTCTTGAACCTATCATCTTCTTTATCTAAGTTATTAATTGCATCGCTTACAAACCCTGCAATTTCATTTCTCATTTGTGGTGATGGTATGTAAAGAAGCGGTCTCATACCACCTCCTGTAAGTACTCTTAAAGAACCATTTGTTATTTCATCTTTTAATTGGCTTATTACAGCATCGTTTATCTGCTCTTTTGTAAGTAGTGTTCTAAGTAATGCCCATATAGCATGATTCCCTTCATGTGCACCAATGCGATAAGGAGAGTATTTTCCAGATCTGATTAATTGATTGTTTACAGATACTTTGTAATCTGGCGTAAAGCCACCTCCTGCAACATCTGTAGCTCCAGTGTTGTTAGTCTCTTTAATCGCTTGTAATTCTTCTGGAGTAAATAGCTTCTTAAGCAAGGATTCAGGTAATTCTTGAAATAAAGCAGTAGGCATTTTTTTAAGTAATTCTTTACAGTAATCTGGTGGTAATTGTTCAAGAAGTACACTAACTTGTTGTGCTTGTGCTTTTACTAATTCAGCAGTGCTTATAATAGGTGGAAGTAATGGTATAAGCTTATTTTGATCTATATCTAAATCCTGAGCTACTTTAGAAGCTCTTTTAATCATTGAATCTTTAACTATTACAGTGATTTCTTCATCTGTAGAATGAGCAAAAGGTGTTGTTCGACCAATAAGAGCTGCACCAATAGCTGAAAGGTTTATTTCTCTTGCCCCAATATTATTTTGACCATTCTCGCCTTGAACAATTGGTGGTGTTACTTCTAAGGGAGCTGTGGTTTCTCTACTCACGGCAGGACTACTTTCAGAAACTTGAGATAATGGTGTTGTTGGATTAGTCGTTGGAATTTTCATAGGCTTAAAGTGTTCTCCTTACTTAGGAGTCTATATGGTTTAAGTCTTAATTATCAAGACTTAAAAATTAAAAAATAATATAACTGCTGGCTTGTTTTAAGTAAACAGAAGAAAATAAACCAGATTTTGATTAAGAACAAAAAAGATTAAAAAGAATTAATATTTATGTGAGTTCTAACAATATCAGCTCCATTTCTAATAGCTAATTCGATTATTTCTTTATTCTTGCTTTCTAAATCATCAAAAGGAAACAACTTCTTAATAAACGATTTGCGTGAAGTCCCAACTAAAATAGGAAATTCAAGAGATTTCAATTCTTTAAGATTTTGAATTAAGTACAAGTCTTCTTCTGCAGTCTTTCCAAAACCAATTCCAGGATCAATTATTATATTTTCTTTTTTAATACCATTGTTTATAGCATAGTTAGTCTGTTTTAAAAGCCAAGTATAGACTTCAGAAATAATAGATGATAAATGACAAGAAACAGTATCTGGTTTAGTTGCTGGTATTCCTTTATTGTGCATAATAATTATCTGGGAATTTAAACTAGCAGCCACACCAGCCATATTTGAATCCATTGTTAGCCCTGAGACATCATTGATGATATCTACACCTACTTCAAGTACTGCTTTTGCAATCATTGCTTTATATGTGTCAACTGAAATTAAAAATTTCTTTTTTGATGATTGTTTTAGTTTATTTAACGCTTCAATAACCGGTACAATTCTCCTTAATTCCTCTTCTTGCGTAACATATATAGCACCTGGTCTTGTAGATTCTCCACCTACATCAATAATATCTATTCCTTGTTCAAGTAGTTTTTGTACATATTTTATTGCATTATCAATTTGAAAATATTTCCCACCATCTGAAAACGAATCAGGGGTAATATTTAAAATGCCCATTAGGATTGGTCTTATAACCATATCAGCCACCAAAAACAAGTCTAGCCTAAACTCACTTTAAACTATTACTTGGCACTACCAGCACATTCTTTACCAAGTAATTTTTTAAGTTCTTCTTGTAAGACTGGTATAACTTTAAACAAATCATCTACTATTCCATAATCACACTTTTTAAAAATAGGAGCATTTGG
>JAHFBD010000032.1:0-5555 GCA_023250175.1 Candidatus Melainabacteria bacterium | reverse complement strand
TTATTGCAACTATTACTTTGGAGCCTCCCATGCCTGCAAAATGTTGAATAGCCCCAGAGATCCCACATGCTATATACAATTGTGGTGAAACGGTTTTTCCTGTTTGACCCACCTGCATACTATGCGGGGCATAACCAGAATCTACTGCCGCACGTGACGCACCAACAGCAGCACCTATGATTTCTGCAGTATCAAATAATATCTTGTAATTATCCCAGCTACCCATTGCACGTCCACCTGAAATAATCGAACTTGCTTCAGTAAGTGATATTTCCTTGGATTTAGATTTAACAATTTCTTTTATTTTTTGTTTAAGTGTACTTGTATCAATATTCACTACTTCACTTATAATCTCTGGCTCTTTCTCTTGTACTGAGTCTGAAATTAAAGTATTAGGTCTGAAGGTTACTAATTTTGGAGTATATTCATTTTTAAATTTTAGTTTAGCTATAGCTTTATTTGAATACATTGTCTTAGTTAATAAGATAATATCTCCTTCTAGCTGAATATCCGTACAATCCATAACCAACCCACTGTTTGTGTGGAAAGAAGCACTGGGAAATAAATCCATACCTAACAATGAGTTTACTCCGAAAATAAAATCTGGATTATGTGCTTTTAATACTTGTATAAATAATTTTGTATAAACTTCTGAATTATAATTTTCTAAACTTTGATTGTTTACTAATACTACTTTATCAATTCCACACACCGTTAATTGTTTTTTTATTCTCGAGACATCAAGATTTGCTCCTAAAATAACACTAACTAATTCTCCCCCCAGTTTATTTACAATATGTCGTGCGGCTTGCAAAATCTGAACTGAAGGCTTTGTAACATCTTTTTCTTGGTTTATTTCAGTTAGTACTACTATCTTTGCCATAACATAATGATCTTATACAATAAATATATGACTGGAATGCAATTAGGAATTATTGTAACGATAGGCATTATTGGATTTAATTTATTAATATTTTCTTTAATACCACTAGGAATTAAAAAACTAGTTAAAGAAATGAAAAGCAAGGGATAAAAATGAATATTATAGTTATAATTCGTCAAACTCCAGATACAGAAACAAAAATTAGAATTAGTCCTGAGTCCACCAAAATTGATAATACAGGCATTACCTGGATTATTAATCCCTATGATGAGTTTGCAATTGAAAAAGCTTTAAAGATAAAAGAATTAGTAAATGCTGGTGAAGTAATACTACTTGCCTGTGGTCCAAGTAGAACTGAAGAGGCTATAAGACAAGGGCTTGCAATGGGTGCTGATAGAGCGGTTTTTATAAAAGATGATTCTTTAGAGCATGCTTGTCCTTTTACTATTTCAAAGCTTATTGCAAATGAGTTAAAGAATTTACAGTTTGATCTTGTACTTAGCGGAAAGAAGGTAATTGACTTAGAATCAACTCAAATTCCTATATTTGTAGCAGAAGAGCTAGGCATAACACATGTTAGTTTTGTGATGAAATTTACTGAGGTCGATATAGCTAAAAAAATAGTTGTTTGTGACAGAGAAGCAGAGGGTTCACATGAAATTATTGAAGTTCAATTGCCTGCATTAATTACATGCGATAGGGGAGAAGATCATCCCCGATATGCATCAATTACAGGAATAATGAAAGCCAAGAAAAAAGAGATTAGTATAAAAAGCCCTAATGAGGCTAGTAGCATAGATTTAAAAGCTAGAACAGAGATTGTTAATATGGACCTCCCACCATCCCGCAAAGAGGCTAAAATATTTGGTGGTGAAATTCCTGACAAAGTTGCATCACTTGTGAAAGCCCTCCGCGAAGAAGCTAAAGTTATCTAAAGCTGATAAGGATTTGTCTGGTTTATCCAGCAAATCCGGTCAAGTGCAAAAAATTAACAGATAGAAGCCGCAGCTTGTCTGTGGCATATTAAAAAAAGCTAAAGTCATCTAAACTGATATAGGATTTATCCGATTTACTCGGTAAATCCGCTCAAGTGAAAGGAATTGACAGATGGAAGCTGCAAACTTGTTTTGCAGCATATAAAAAGAAGCTAAAGTTATCTAAAAACTAAAACATTACAAGGCTTATGCCAGCAATTGTCTTAGCATCTCTTATTTCACCATCTTTTATCATAGACCAAGCTTGTTTTAAATCCATTACTTTTACTTCAATGTTTTCATCAGGATCAGGAGCAGGTTCACCATCCACTAAATCCGTAGCTTTGAAAAAATATAAAACTTCAGTACTATAGCCAGGAAGAGGATACACAATACCTAATGATTCCCATTTGTTTGCAATATATCCAGTTTCTTCTTTTAATTCTCTTTTTGCAGCAAGTACAGGATCTTCATTAAGATGCAATGTACCAGCCGGTAATTCCCAGAACACTTTTCCAATTGCATATCGAAATTGTCTTACTAAAACAATTTTGCTCTGGTCAAGCTGTGGAACAATTGTTACTCCACCATTATGAATAATTACTTCACGAGTAGATTCTCTCCCACTTGGCAATCTTATTTTATCAACAGTATAAGTTAAAATTTTTCCTTCGTGGACCTTTTGTGAGCTAATTTTTTCTTCTTTAAATGCTTGTAATTCCATAATACGTAACTAAGTTTATCAGATCCACTCAGCTATAAATTTTTAATACCTGTGGAAGATATGTAATTAAGTCTTGCGGTAATAATGAAAATGCTGTTTTATCTCCTGCAACCAATTCTCCAGCTTGTCCATGTAAATAAACACCAACACAAGAAGCAATATCTGGTATTAATCCTTGGGCAATAAGCCCACCAATAAACCCTGCTAAAACATCACCTGTACCACCTTTCGCTAATGCAGCATTTGCAAATGGTGAAATATATATCTTCTTATTCTTTGTAGCAATGATAGTACCAGGCCCTTTCAAGATTAAAGTACATCCTAAATCACAAGCAGTGTTAATAGCTATTTTAATTTTGTTCTCCAAAACCTCATTAGTGCTTATTCCTAATAATCGTGCTAATTCTTTTGGGTGTGGAGTTAAAATTATTTGATTTCTACAATTTTGAATAAGAGATTTGTTACCAACCAAAACATTGATTCCATCTGCATCTAACACAATTGGAATATTTACTCTTTCAATTAAACCAACAACTAATTTTTCTATCTCTTTTGTACATGTAAGTCCAGGACCTATTACTAAAGTTTGTGATTTTATACTTTCTTGTATTATTTCTTCTATAGAAAAATCTACATGTATAACTTCAGGAATAGCAGGTGTAATCTGTTCAAATACTTCTTTCACGCTAGACAATGCAGTTAACCCAGAACCAATTGAAGATGCTGCTTTAGAAGCTAACAATGCTGCACCAGGATATTTAGAGCTGCCACATACTAGCAACGTCTTACCAAAAGTACCTTTATTAGAATCATTTTGTCTCTGTGGCAGATTAGAGCATATAAAATCGTCATCTAATAAGAGGTAGTCTGAATTAATGTGTGGAAGCCCAATATCAACAACTTCGATTTTACCAACGTACTTTTTCCCAGGATATAGCATTAAGCCTATCTTTGGATAAGCAAATGTTACTGTTGTTGTTGCTTTAATTGTACAAAGACCAACATTTCCAGTATCCGGATCTAACCCAGTAGGTATATCACAAGCAACAATATCTTTCTTAGAATTATTAACTGTTTTGATTATCCAGTTAAATAAATCAGGCAAAGGCTTATTTACACCGGTTCCTAATAAACAATCAACTATTGTATTTGAATTATTAATTAAGTTATATAATTCTTCATTATTTATATTTTGTATTTTCAAACATTGAATAGTGTCTTTTATTTTATTAAAATTGGTTTTTGCATCGCTAGATAATAAGTGTTCTTCCGTAGTTAATATAATAAAAACTTTTTTACCTTGATCATAGAGATATCGAGCAGCTACTAAACCATCTCCGCCATTATTTCCTTTGCCACATATTATTAAGTATGGTTCTTTAAAATCTTTTATAATACTAGCTAGTCCAAGTCCTGCTTTTTCCATTAGGATTAAAGAGAAGCCACTTTCATTTTTTTCAATTAAGTCAGCTTCATATTTTCTTATTTGTTCTGCGGTTACAAGTTCTTGCATTATAATAAGTACTCTTCTTTCTAACCTATATTATCAAGGTATGACAATTCCTTTAAAGGTAACATTATTACCAATTCCAACTATGTATTTGTCTAAGAATCCTGCTTTAACTTCTATAGCCTCTGTAATAGGAAAAATAGATGAATAGATTGTATGTGCTTGATTCGGGATTGTATTTTTAATAACATTTACAATTCGCCCATTATTTATAAAAATAATATCAAGTGACATAAGAGTATCTTTCATCCAAAAGTTAACAATCTGGGGCGGGTTAACTATAAAAAGCATTCCTTCATCTTCTTTAAGATATAGGCGATGCATTAATCCCTGGATCATTTCAACATTAGTTGTAACAACTTCAAGAGATACTACAATTTCTTTATTGCTTTGGGTTTGAATTATTGCCAAGCTAGCAGATTTATCTTTATAACTCATGTACTGCCTATGATTAAAATTACTTCGGGGTATTTTTAAATACGACTTCGTTACCAATTTCTATCATATACTTATCAGAAAACCCTCCATTGACCTCAACTACTTCACTAGTATCAAACACAGATGGATAAACAATTTGAGTTTGATTTGGCTCTGCATTTTTAACAATATTTACTATTTTACCTTTATTAATAAATATCATATCTAAAGATATCAATGTATCTTTCATCCAAAACGTGACCTGTTTTGCAGGTCTAAAAATAAATACCATTCCACGGTTTGGAGCCAAATGAGATCTGTTCATTAAACCTTTTGCTTTTTCTTCTTCTGTAATTGCAATTTCAAGTAAAACACTTATTGTTTTCTTCCCTGGAATATTAGATTTAAACTTAACAAGTCCTTCTTTTGCAAAAGCAGGAACAGTCAATAAAAAGAATAGAATAAATAAACTTATTGTTAACGTTATACGTTTAATCATATATATAATTTATACCCTTTATTGAACTTCTGTATTGATTTTGCATAAATTGTTATTAGAATTTTCTGGTTTCTGATTCTCTAATATTTACCATCCATACCGGGTATAGAAAGTTGTTTTGTGTAAAAGATTTATCCAGTCAAGTAAAACCCCTTGGGTATTAGGAATAGATTGACTTTGGATTTTACCAGTAGGTTCAATAAAAGCTGATATTCCATTATTTGCAGCAATAACAAAATATTTTCTATTTTCAATAGCTCTAAAAATCGCAAAGCTTAAAAATTGTTGCTTTAAAAAATTGTTTGAAAACCAACTTAGATCAGATAAATTAATTAATAAGTCAGCACCTTTAAGAGACGTATTTCGTATAATTCCTGGGAAAATTAACTCAAAGCAAATATTTATCCCAACTTTTCCAAACGGTAGTTTAGTTAATTTGTTTTCAGTTCCTGGAGTAAATCCTTCCCCAATAACATTAAAAGCTAATTTTTTTAAGAACTCTGGGAGCATATTAGAAAAAGGGGTATATTCTCCAAATGGTACCAGTC
>JAHFBD010000031.1 GCA_023250175.1 Candidatus Melainabacteria bacterium | reverse complement strand
TATCCAGTGGTTTGGTTACCATTGGTTCTAATAAAGATGGGACTTTTGTAAATCTGCATAATAGTAAGGAAGTTGCAATGACTAAAAAAATGGATGCCTATGAGCTTCATAATGCAAATGGGTTAATAAGCATAATGCATAAAAAAACAAAGACAGCTATAGGAGCATTTACTGGTCCATTATTATTAAAGTCTAATAGTGAAAATAATCTAGTGTGTTGTGATAAAAAATGGTATAGGGGTTCTTTGATTATATTAACGAATGGTGATAAAAAAAATCTGACGATTGTAAATAAAGTAAATCTTGAGGATTATTTATTGAGTGTAGTTCCTTCTGAGATACCCTTTAAATGGAATAGAGAAGCATTAAAAGCACAAACAATTGCTGCAAGATCTTATGCCTTAGGTTATTTAGGAAGAAGACGTTCAAAGGGGTATGATTTAGAGTCTAGCGTTGAAGATCAAGTTTATCTTGGTGTTGAATCAGAGAAGTCACCAACTTCTAAAGCAGTTAAAGAAACAAAAGGACTAATATTATTTGATAAAGAAAACAAACCATTAATTGCTTTATATCATTCAAGTGGTGGTGGATATACTGATAGTATTGAAAATTTATGGGATAAGCCTCCTTGTGTACACATTAAACCAAAGCCTGATTATGATGATAACTCACCTCATTTTAAATGGTATAGAAACTATAATCTTTTGGAGGTAAGTAAATTATTGAAAGAGCTAAACCTTGGAAACGTTACAAGCATAAATGTCAAATCCAGAAGTGTTTCTAATAGAATTATGTGGATAAATATCGTTGGTGTCGGTGGTAGTAAAGAAATAAGAGGAGAGGAATTTAGAAGATATCTTAAATTACCAAGCTCTAAGTTTAATTTTATTATTGAAGGAACTCAGATCAAATTTGCTGGTCGTGGTTATGGACATGGTCTTGGTCTTTCCCAGTGGGGTACAAAAGCTTTAGCTGAACATGGTTTTAGCTATAAGCAGATTTTAGCTCATTATTATCCAGATACAAAGCTGGTAAATATTATTGAAGGTGAGCAATAAAGAGATATAAATTTTAGTGTAAAATGGAAACCGGCATGAAAAAGAAAACAAATAATAAGAAGCTTGACTTAGTGAGTATGTCTGATATTGACTCAAATGATGTCTGGGAAATTTTATCATTAACAAAAAAACTAAAAGCAAAGCCGTTGTTAAAGTCAAATCTTCTTAAAAATCAAAGTGTAGCTTTGATTTTTGCTAAGCCCAGTTTAAGAACAAGAGTTAGTTTTGAAGTAGGTGTTACTCAATTAGGCGGTAAGTCAGTTACTATAAAAATGGATGAAATTAGTGTTGGTATTCGTGAAAATGTAGAAGATATTGCTAATGTACTAAGCCGGTACGTTAGTAGTATTGTAATAAGGACATATGAACAAAAACAAATAGAAGATTTAGCCAGATTTTCATTGGTTCCAGTTGTTAATGGATTAAGTAATGAAGAGCATCCATGTCAGGTTGTCTCTGATCTCTTTACAATCAATGAAATATTTAACAAACTATCAGGATTAAAAATTTCTTACATTGGAGATG
Source organism: Candidatus Melainabacteria bacterium (assembly GCA_023250175.1). Taxonomy (GTDB): domain Bacteria; phylum Cyanobacteriota; class Vampirovibrionia; order 2-02-FULL-35-15; family 2-02-FULL-35-15; genus JAHFBD01. The sequence goes on along the minus strand of JAHFBD010000031.1, from coordinate 12,630 downwards.
GAAATAATATTGCTCATAGCTTACTTATTGGTGCTGCTCTTACAAATATGGATATTTCTATAGCAACACCGAAAGGTTATGAACCGAATAAACACTATGTTGCAATTGCAAGAAAAATCAATCCGAAAATTAATATAGAAATTACAAATTCACCTCTTAATGCTTCACGGGATGCAAATGTTTTATATACAGATGTTTGGGTAAGTATGGGACAAGAAGATGAAATGAGAAAGAGAAAAAAGATTTTTGCTCCTTATCAGATAAACGATAAACTTTTACAGGTTGCAAATAAAAATGCAATCGTTTTACACTGCTTGCCTGCTCATAAAGAACAGGAAATAACGAGCAAAGTATTTTCTAGATTTTCAGAGATTATTTATGAACAGGCTGAAAATAGACTACACGCTCAAAAAGCAATTTTAATTAAGCTGATAGATTCTAAATAATTATATATTTATGCATGTTCCCGTACTTCCAGAGGAAATCAATTCATTCTTAAATATAAGAGCAAATTTAGTTTATGTGGATTGTACTCTTGGTATGGGAGGACATAGTCTTAATATTGCACAGGCTTTAGATAATAGCGGATTACTAGTAGGACTTGATTGGGATGAAGATATTTTAAAAATTGCTAAGGAGAGGTTAAGTATTTTTAAAAACTGTTACTTATTTCACTCTAATTATACAGAGCTAAAAGAAGTCTTAAATGAGCTACACATAACAAAAATTACAGGGGGGCTTCTTCTTGATTTAGGAGTCAACTCTTTGCATTTAGACATGGCTTCTCGTGGATTTAGTTTTCAAAATGATGCCCAATTAGATATGAGAATGGATAAAACACAATCCCCAACAGCATATAAGATAATTAATACTTATAGGGAAGATGAGCTGGCAAATATGATTTTTAAATATGGTGAGGATAGATATTCTCGCAAAATAGCTAAATCTGTAATTTATACCAGAAAGAAAACAGGACCAATAAAAAGCACAAAAGAACTAGCAAACCTAATATTGGGATGTTATCCTAAGGGGCGGTATTTTAAGACTCATCCAGCGACGCGAACCTTTCAGGCTTTAAGAATTGAGGTCAATAAAGAGCTTGAAAATTTAGAAAGATTTCTTTGTTTTATTCCGGAACTACTTTCACCTGGTGCCCGACTATGTGTTATATCTTTTCATTCATTAGAGGACAGAATTATAAAAATCTTTCTAAGAAATAATAAAGATTTTAAAACACTAACAAAAAAACCAATAATTCCATCTTATGGTGAAGTGAAGACTAATCCAAGAGCTAGAAGTGCAAAACTAAGAGTTGCAGAAAAACTTTAAATGTCAATAAATCAAAAAACATTGAACCCGGAAGCTTATACAAATCAACAGCTTTTAAGCTCATTGGTTATCAATGCACCATATACAATTGATCGTTTCACAACAGCTCCTCAAGTTTCAAAATTATTTACTTTACCTCTTGGTATTCAAGTAAATTCAGCCACACTATTTAAATCTTTGTTTAATGTTTTGGTTTCAATATGTTTAATTATGCTTTTAGTGTGCATTACTACATTTTCAATTTATCTACCAATTCAAAATCAAAACATACAAATGTTAAATAGTGCAAAATCCATGGGTAATCAACAATTAGCATTGAAAGTAAAATTACAAGAAACAACTAGCTATAATAAACTCTTATCACAAGCTAGCATTCTCTCGTTGAAAGATGCCGAAGATATTGTACATTTGGGTAATGGCTTGATTAAAGGTATTAAATACTCAAAGCTAGTTGTGGTTAATCAATACCCTTCTATCTTATTTTCCGGGTTTTAACGCTCTGACTTCTTTGGTTTAAAAATGTTACTACTAGCTAGCATAATATTTCTAAGTAAATAACTTATAAGGTAAGATTTTATCTGATTTATTCAGTAAAATCTGTAAGGTGTTATACATGGTAGATTAGAAGTACTATGGAAAGCCAGTTTTGGGAGCACAGCGAAAAAACTGGCGGTAGATAAAAACTTTAAAATGTTTGTGAAATACAATCAGAGATTATTTATTGTCCAGCTTGGTTTTGTGTTGGCTTTTGTTATTATAATCGGACAATTATTTAATTTGCAAGTAATTAAATCTAAACTTATTGTCTTAGAATCTCAGAGGCATTTTCAAAAACCACCAGTATTTCTTAGAGGTGATATTAGAGATAGAGCTGGCAACCTGTTAGCTCTGGATTTAATTACTTATGATATCTACAATAATGTTAGTGAGCTCAATAAAATACCAGAAGATAAAATTAATGCTCTTGGGAAATTGCTTAATATTTCACGAGATATTTTAGTACAAAAACTTCATCAAAAAAGAAATACAAAGATTATATCTGGAATTAATGAAAAAACAGTAAGCAAAATAAAACAATTAAATATTGACTTTGTCTATCCTATACATAAAGTTGCACGTGTTTACCCACATAAAAATTTAGCTTCTCATTTAATTGGTTTTGTAAACAATGATCACAAATCTCAACATGGGGTTGAATACTATCATGATAATTTAATTACAAAATTAACACAAAGAAAAGATATTATAGAGCTTTTTCCTCGTGGTACAGATATAGTTTTAACCATTGATTCAGTTTTACAAGAATATGCTGAAGAAGAATTGGTAAAAGCAACTAAAGAGTCTAAATCTAATAAAGGTACAATAATTGTTCTATCTCCCAAAACAGGTGAAATCTATGCTTGGGCTATTTACCCAAACTATAATCCCAACACTTTTTATAAAGCAAGTTCCTTAAAAAACTGGGCAATAACAGATGTCTATGAACCAGGTTCTACTTTTAAAATTGTAACGGTGGCAAGTGCACTGGAAAATATGATTATTCAAAAAGATTCTATGTTTTATGACCCGGGATATTTAAAAGTTGGGAAAAGAATTATTAAAAATCATCATAAAAATAAACCCCAACAAATAAGCTTGCTTGAATTGTTTAAACAATCAAGTAATGTAGCCAGCGCACAAATCGGACTTCTAATGCAACCTGAGATTTTTTATAATTCAATAAAAAACTTTGTAGTAGGTGAAAAAACAAATATAGATCTTCCTGGTGAATCCACAGGTCTTTTGCTGGATTATAACAAATGGCGAAATATTGATTTAGCTACGACAGCATTTGGGCAAGGAGCAGTTTCCTTAACCCCAATACAGCTTGCCTGTGCTGTAAGTGCAATAGCAAATCATGGTATATGGGTACAACCACATCTTCTTAAAGGTATTTGGGAACCTGTTTATGAAATAATACAGAACAGTCCTTATCCATCAGTAACTAAGAATGTTGTATCTAAAGATACGGCAGATTTTGTGTCAGTGTTGTTACGCCAAAGTGTAAAAGAAAATATAGAATCTATGGCATATATAGGTGGTAATGTATCAGGATATGAAGTTGCTGGTAAAACTGGAACTGCTCAGAAGATAAGACCGGATGGAAAAGGATATTTTGGTGGACATACAGTGGCTTCTTTTGTTGGGTATTTACCAGCAGAAGATCCTCAAATATTGATATTAGTTGTTGTAGATGATCCAAGGACAGGTGGGGGCTGGGGAAATACTATCTGTGGTCCTGTATTTAACAGCGTTGCAGATTTTGCCGTGAAAAGAATATTGAAAAATCATTGAGATAAAATACTTATTATGAAAAAGAAATCATTTAATTTAGATCAATTAGCGATTAATAATCTTGTAGAGCTATTTTTGAGTGAAGAAGAAAATACAATACGAAAGATACAGACACAAAAAGCTAATATTACAAAAGCAATAAGTTTAATTGTTAAGAATGTTGGAAATGGTGGCAGAGTAATTTATCTGGGTGCTGGTACTAGTGGCCGTCTAGCAGTTTTAGATGCAGTAGAGTGTATACCTACATTTAACTCACGATCATTCCTTCCAGTAATTGCAGGTGGGAAAAAAGCTGTTTTTAAAGCACAAGAAGGTGCTGAGGATAATAAACAACAAGCAATTAAAGATTTGAAAAACATTAGACTGAAAAAACATGATGTTGTTGTTGGAATATCTGCCAGTGGTGAGACTCCATATACTGTATCAGGAGTAGGCTTTGCAAAGAAAAATAAAATAGCAACTATTGGAATTACTTCAAATCCTATTTCTTCTTTAGCAAAGCAAGCATTATATAAAATTACTCCAAACGTTGGTTCTGAAATTATTGAAGGTTCGAGTAGGTTAAAATCTGGCACGGCACAAAAAATTGTTTTAAATATGCTTAGTTCAATATCGATGATTAAATCAGGTAAGGTCTTCAATAATTTAATGATAGATGTACAACCAACAAATAAAAAATTAATAAGGAGAGCTGTAGGGATTATCTCTACTATTTGTAAACTTCCTTGTAACAAAGCAGAAAAACTATTTCTTAAATCTAAAAAAAACACAAAAGTGGCTATATTGATGTACTTTAAGAGATGTGACTTGAAAACAGCTAGGAATCTTCTATTGAGAGCAAACTTTGATTTAAGAAAAATTATTAATTAGGAATTGTTAATAGTTTTATACTAGCCCTATATAAATTTTTATTTTAAGGGAATAGGATTTAAGTACTAATTAATTTAAATAATAGTGAGTAAATTAAGTATGATATTAATTGGACAATTATTTTTGGTAGTTGCTTTTCTTATATTATTTATTGTTTCAATTTTAATGTCAGATCCTGATGGTATTGAGAGAGAAAATTAACTTTGGGTCACAAGGGAGTCGAACCCATAACCTAACGCTTAAGAGGCGTGTGCTCTACCATTGAGCTAGTGACCCATTATAGTTCTATTTCAAATTACCAGTATTCTAGTGGAGGTTTTTCTATATACGAAAAACCGGAACGTCGTGACAAAGCGTAACATAAATGCATTTTAATAAATTTCTGGAAGTCCGGGCATATTTTTACACTTGTTGTAAAAATATGCCCGGTGCTATAAAAATTGGGCGCTGAGGGACTTGAACCCACACGGTTGCCCATATGATCCTAAGTCATACGCGTCTGCCATTCCGCCAAGCGCCCGCGCGCCCGAGACGATTCGAACGTCCGACCGACCGCTTAGAAGGCGGTTGCTCTATCCACTGAGCTACGGGCGCAGGTAACCTTACTATGATAATCTGTTTCCTTAACCTTATGTGTAAAAAAACGAATTAATTTATTTAGCAATGCTAGAACTAAGATTAAAGCCTTAACCTTTCAATAATTGATTTATAATTTTTTTATAATCTCTCTAGACTTGTGATTCTTTACTTTAATACAATCTTAATATACACGTTTGTGTATAAAAACTTATTTAAAAGATATTTTATAAGAATATCATTACATAATCCAAATAAATGTATTTAATACCAGCCAACTTAAATATTGGCCCTATTCAATGGGATAGATCTAAGTCTGTTGAGTCAGACAAGATGAAGTCTAATCTTGTTGTTGATGTTGCTAATGCTAGTCAAAAAACTACAGCTCTTGCAAGTGCAGTAACTCTTGGTAGTGGAGTGGCTTTAGGTGGTGTTTTCAAAGATGGTTTAAATCAAGGATTAAAAAATATTGCACACCTTACAAATGGCATTAGCAATATTATTTCTGTCCCTTTTTCACTGCTATTTCCATATTTTATTTTAGATAATGAAAGAGCATCTCTTAGAGATGGAAAAAAATCTAAAGATGACTTATTTAATCGAATGGTTTATACGGCAGCAAGTCTTGGATTTACCCCCAATACTTGGGGCGAACCTCTCATGATGGGAACACGCTCAAAGGGACATCTAGCACTTACTTTAGCTAATCTGCCTCATATGTTGTTCACCCTATTTTCTTATACAGGAGGTAGGGCTATAGGTTGCTTAAAAGCCTTCCAATTAAAATCAAATAAAGAAGAAGATAAACAATATAGACTACAACAAGAATTTGATGCCACGATGACTCTTGGAAATTTAGGTAGTGCACAAGCTTCTGTAATTCCTATGGCCAATCAGTTTGGATTGGGATGGGAAACAATAGGAGATATCTTTAAAGGAGATTTTGGTTCAGCCTGGGATAGATTTAAACATGAGCCTGTTTCAGTAGTGCTTGGTACATTATTTAATTCGTGGATGTGGCCATTTGAATATGTAGCAAAAATTTTTGATACTACAATTAGAACAGCTGAAGAGGTCCCGACATTTAAAAACGCATTTCCAGAAGGCAGTTTTATTGTTAAATCGTTAGAAAAAATTAAAGATAAATGGCATTCAAATACAAAAGACCAAAATAGTGGTTTAGGTAGAGTTTTAAAATTTGCAAGAGAAGCCTCAAAGATAGAAGCATTGCTTATTCCACCAATAGGTATGGTATCGGTAGTTTTACCTACGATAAATAAGTTTTTAAGAGGTGAATTCTGGAATAAAGAAGCTCAAGAAATTGGTGGTGCTGTTGGAGCCTTTGACAAAGTATTTAGTTTAGCTGGATTTGCAACACATATGTACTATACCGGTATCTATGCACTAAATGTAAGAATTCCACAAACGATTACTGCTGGGGCATTTTACTTAACACATGCATACAACTGGGTTAGAGGACACAATCAGTTAAACACAGATGGCTCATTAAATAAAAACTATGTAGATCCAATTGATGTTAGAGAAAAGATATTTAATAATTCATTTGTAAATAGAATATCCAATTGGGCAGGAGGCAAAATAAACAATATAGAAAAAGGACTTCATAAAGATCCAAATGATCAGATCTTAATAGCCAAAGATGCGGACGGTAATCTTACTGGGAAATCCAGACATATAAGGAATTTTGCTGAAATTATGGCAAGCGAAGTATGTCTTGCACCAGCTAAAGAAAAGCTTTATGAATCTGTTGTTAAGAGCAAATTCTTTGATGAAGGATTAGATGAAGCAAACGGTGGGAAAATAAAAGAAGTAAATTGTAAACCATCAGATTTAAAATGGGCACAGATACTTGAAGCAAACGAAGATACTATACTTGAAAGCAGTAAGCAACATCTTATTGAGTACTTAGAAAAATCCCAGCTGCTTACTAAAGATAAAGTAAATGAATTCTTACATCTTGAGTATGAAGGTGGCATAAAAGAAGAAATTAAGAAATTGATAAAGAAGGATGTAGAAGGTTCTAGAGCTTCACTTAAGAAAAATGATGTACTTGAAGAAGAAAAAGAAGTTAAATCAAAATCATTCCTTGAGCTTCTTACAAATTGGACAGAGCTTAAAAAGGTGTTAGCACTAAAGACATTCCATGGACCAAATACATTCTTACCTCTTTGGATTAGAGGCTTTGTAAATGTTGTTGACTTTGGTAGAAAGACAGATCCTTTATGGCTTAGAAATCTAAAAGCTACGGAAACGGGTATTAGAGAGGGTGATGTACAACAAGCATGTAATAGAGAGTTTATGCCAGTAGTTGGTTATGCATTCCAGACAATGGGTAGAGGATTGGCTTTACTTCATGGTTTAGGAAACTTTGCTTTGGGGCGAGGTGCATTTCCAAGTTTTGGTAGTACAGAAGAGTGATGCGTTATTGATATTAAAAAGCGCTAAAATATCTTAGTGGCTAAAAAACTACACTTTGCAAAAATTATAATTCCGATTAATAGTGAACCAGTTATTAATGGTGGGCTTCTAATAGAAGATTCTAAGATAGTGAAAACTGGTAAAAGGGAAGAGTTTGATAATTTAAATCTGGAAATCATTGATCATAAACAGTCATTAATTTGTCCTGGGTTTATAAATTCACATGCTCATTTGCTCTATTCAAAAGTAGGTAAATTAAATGGAGAAAATGGTTTATTTCCATGGCTTGAAGAGCTAATTCAAGCTATCTCTAATTGGAAAGAAGAAGATTATATAGAGTCAGTTCAATTTGGAATAAAGCAAGCAATTAGTTCAGGTACTACTTTTATTGTTGAAAATACCCCTAATCACATTAGTGTACAAGAGCTTTCAAAAAGTTTATTAAGAGCATTGATTGGGCTTGAGGTCTTTGGTTCTGATGAAACACAAGCTAAAGAAATAATTGTTTTTTCTAAGAAGGTATTAGATGATTTAGAAACTAACTATAAGTCAAATAAAAACATGGAATTTACGTTTTCACCACATGCTCCATATGATGTTTCAATGCTGCTTTGGAAAGAAATATTGAATTGGGCAGAAGAAAATAAAAAACCTATACTAACCCATCTTGAAGAATCTGTTCAGGAGACCCTTTGGTGGAATGAGAAAAAAGGACCAGCACTTAATTTTTGGCAAAAAATAGGGACATTAGAATCAAAATTGCAAACCTGGAAACAGTATAATTCTGGCATTGACTTCTTGCAAAAAAATAATTTGTTAAATAAAAATATTATTGCTGCACATTTGTGTCAGGCTTTAAGAGAAGATCTGACTCTTCTGCAAAAAAACAATATTAGTCTTATAAGTTGCCCAAGAAGTAATTTTAATTTAAATAATAAACAAGCTAATTTAAAAATGTGGAACGATTTAAATTTGTTGTGGGCTATTGGCACAGATAGTTTTGCTAGTAATCAGAACTTGGATTTGCTAGAAGAATTACGCTTTGCTATTACTATGCAGAAAATTGCTTATGATTATGATTTGTCTAGTAAAGATGCTATAAAAGCGATTACAACAAATCCGGCAAAGATAATAAGAAAGGACCATGAGATAGGCTCTTTAAAAAAAGGTTGTTTTGCTGATTTTTTAGTTTATGATATCTCGAAGAAATCTGACTATACAAATATAAATCCTTATGATTTATTGGTTTTTGAGGCTGATAATAAAAAAGATCTTAAAGAAGTCTGGATAAATGGGGAAATAATTTGGCAAGGTAAGCATCTATTACCTAAAACATAAGGATATAAAAATGTTAGGTGTTGCTTATGATAAAAAACATAAAATAAAGCTTGTCGAGATTCCTGTTCCTGCAATTGGTAGTGATGAAGCTCTTCTAAAAGTTAATGTTTGTGGGGTTTGTGGATCAGATTTAGTAAAAATAAAGCAAGGACTTGTTTCTGATGGAACAATACTTGGTCATGAAGTTGTAGGGACTATTGTAGAAGTAGGCACAAATGTAAAAAAATGGACTCTTTCACAAAAAGTTGTAGTTGCTCATCATGTACCATGTTTGAATTGTTATTTTTGTAAAAGTGGAAATTTTTCAATGTGCTCACAATTTAAAAGTACAAACCTGATTCCTGGTGGTTTTGCAGAATATATAAAATTGTCAAAAGCGCATCTTGATCAAAACACATTTTTAATACCAAAGGGTACGGTATCAGATCATGAAGTTGCTCTTACAGAGCCATTGGCATGTTGTTTGAGAGCTGTTAATCGAGGAAAAATCACCACAAGTACATCGGTATTAATTATAGGACTTGGATCTGTTGGTTGTATGATTGGGAAATTGTGTATTGAAAAAGGTGCTTATACTTTTGGAATTGATTTGTTGGAAGAAAGAATAAGCCTTGCAAAAACTTCAATGTCAGTTCATGATGGCCATATTGCTAATTCACCAGAATTAAAATCCTGGCTATTAAATAAAACTGAGGGGCGTGGTGTAGATGTAGTCTTTTTAGCTAGTGGTAGTGAACATAGTTTGGAGCCTGCTATAAACCTTATAAGATCGGGTGGAAAAATTATTGTTTTTTCAAGTATTCCAAAAGAAAAAGGATTTTATAACAACGAAATCTATTATAGAGAATTGTCTTTAATTGGTAGCTATTCACCCTCACCGATATCGTTAAAAGAAGCATATCAGCTTATAATTACGGGTAAAATTAAATTAAAGAGTCTTATTACGGATATTGTTTCTCTAAAAGAATTCCCAAGCCAAATTGAAAAATGCTTTCAAAATAAATCTTTAAAAATGATGATAGAAAATTCTTAATCCTTGCCCTTGTAGAAGATTAATAGTGCATTACTGATTTTTCTTTCATGTCTTTCACTTAAGGTATTAATGATTTTTTCACCTATTACCAGAGTAGTAGAACCGCCACCATCCAAGTTAATGGCAGTTTTTAAATTAAGTTTTTTTAGCATTTCAGCAAGTTCATCTAAAGTAACACCGACTGAATATCCACTTCTACGCCCATCAACAGCAATTAAAAACAATCTTTCCCTATCGTCTATGCCAATAGCACTGCGTGGTGCATAGGTATCTTTTTTTGTAAATTTGAACTGTTGCTTTTGGAGATCAACAAAAACCTCTCTATCTTTTATTAGGTATGGTCCTCCGCTTACAGCCTCTGTTACAGTAGACCAATCTGGGGTAGTCTCCCATTTAAGATCTATGCAATCTTTCCTTTTGAAGAAATTAAGAATATATTTTGCATCACTTACCAACACATAACCGTTTTCTGGCATTTCTATTTTTTCATCTGTAATGGTTTTTATGCAATCATTTTTTACTACTACTCCTAATTTATTCTTGGGTAAAACAATTTCTTTATCCCAGTTCAATGTAAATAACCCAACTTTTTTATATAGTGCAGGTGGGATATTTAGACCATCAATTTCAAACATTGCAAATGGCTTTTTACGAAAGCCCCTATGAATAGTTGCATTACCTAATAACATTACCTGATCAATGAGTACCATATTGTCTTTTGAAAATCCTATTGCTACTCTGTCGTATACAGGTCCAATGAGCCAAGTACTATCTGTAATGAGTGTGCCAAGAGGATTTCCTACTTTGACATCAAAGTAGTTTGCATTTATACCAGCGTATGCTTTGTTATCCTTTACAATCTTAGATAAAGTTTCTTTTGACTTGATTTTATCTTTATCAGGGAATCCGACTCCTACTGAAATATTGTTGCTTGATAGATCAATTTCTAATATATGTGCTGTTACCGGTCCTCTACTATTAACAGTTCTAATGAAATGCTTTGTAAGTCCTGGTTTTATTTCTTGAGTTTCTTTATTGAAATATTGTCTTGGAAATTCAATAACTAAAGCGGATGGCTTTTCTTGTTGTTGTAGGTTTACTGGGGAATAGTATGGCCTTTTAATTTCAAAGATTGCTTTGTTTGTTTTATTTGTCCAGGTAATTGTTTTTATGAACCCAGTTGAATTGATTTCAAACAAGCTTTTATTTTCTACCTTAGGCTTTTTATTTACAAGATTCCATATTTCATTCTTGTTTCTTTTGTTTTCATTATATTCAGCATCAATTTCAAAAGATACCGTTTCTAATGTAGCCATAATTGCTGGCATTTTGCTTAAAGGATACATGAGCTCTAAAACTATTTTTGAACTATTGTCATCTTGTTGTAATTGAATACCAGTAATTGCATTTTTTAAATTAGAAATAGTGACTTGTTTATTGCTTTTTTGTGTATCCGGATCTTCTGCCAAGGCAGGCTTGGGTATTGAAAAATTAAAACATAAAAAAACTAATACTAAACAAATTAAACAATGCATTAGTTTTGATGAATTATTTTTCCACTAACAATGGTATATATTGCTTTGCCTTTTAGTACTCGCATATGAAAAGGTGAATTACGTGATTTTGATAAGGAAGAGTTAATATCATATGTCCAGTTGTACTCAGGATCAATAATTGTTATATCTGCTATATCACCAATTGAAATTGAACCTCTTGGTATATTTAAAACATTTGCTGGGTTTATTGTAAGTTGTTTTATAAAATTTAAAGCAGATAGTTTTTTTGTATGATAAAAAACCTCAAGGTATAGAGGTAATGCAGTCTCAAAACCAATAATTCCAAAAGGAGCTTCTACAATAGATTTAGACTTCTCTTCTTGTGTATGCGGTGCATGATCTGTAGCAAATACGTCCAGAGTCCCATCTAAGACTCCTTTTATTAAGAATTCCTGATCATCTTGTGAACGTAACGGAGGATTCATTTTTTTATTCGGATTAAAATCCTGAATGTCTTTATCACTTAGAACAAGATGATGAGGTGTCACTTCTGCTGTTATGCTTAATCCTTCATTTTTAGCATCTCGAATTAAATTAACTGCTTCTTTTGTGCTTATGTGGGCAAAATGTAGCCTTCCTTTTGTTTGTCTTACGAGCTCTATCTCTCTTGCAACACATGCTGATTCACTAGTACTTGGTATACCTGGTATACCAAGTTTTCTTGACCAGTATCCTTCATGTACCGCTCCGCCACAACAGAGCTTTGAATCTTCAGCATGGCTTATTATATTTGCATTAATTATTTGTGCATATTCTAATGCATTTCTTAACAGCCTTAGATTTTCTATAGGTTTTCCATCGTCAGAAAAGCCTATTGCTCCACTGGATTTTAGTTCTTCAAAAGGAGTTAATTCTTCTTGCTTTAATCCTTTTGTAACAGCAGCAATCTGAAAAATATTTATATGGCCTGCTTTTTGATTTGTTTTATTGACATATTCCACAAGCGCTGCTGAATCTATTGGTGGGGTTGTATTAGCCATAGGACAAATACTTGTAAATCCACCGATACTGGCAGCTTTAGTTCCACTTGCAATGGTCTCTTTTTCTGGTTGACCAGGATCTCGAAGATGGCAATGTATATCAATTAAACCAGGTACTACCCAGAGTCCTTTTGCGTCAATGATTTTAGTCGAACCATTTAAATTAATATCTTTT
>JAHFBD010000030.1:6034-14246 GCA_023250175.1 Candidatus Melainabacteria bacterium | reverse complement strand
TCTTTCTTTCTTATAAAAAGAAAACTCGCCAGAAGAAGCTTTATTCAAGCATGATACAGCACAATTAGCAATCATATTAGACTCTCCACAATATGTTCCAAATATTGCACTGTTTTGTTTCTTATTAACTAATGAGCTTGCCCAAGCTTGAGTGTTTTTATCAGAGTTAAAAATAGTTGGAAGAGCGCCTTCAGGAGCAAGGATTAGTGATGCATTATTTTTATCAATTAAATCTTCATATGTTTTTTTTGCTAATCCTATATCTAACTTAGCACCTCTTGTAGCTTTAATAGGCAGATTACCTTGAAGTATACATATGGTTTGTGACTGATTAGTAAAAATTGGTTGGTTTTTACCATATAAAACAAAACCAACGAGAACAGTACAAAAAATCAAGATTACTATAAATGAAAAGCTATATATGACATCACTTAATTGTCCGGGAGACTTCGGAATAAATCTGTTTCCAATTTTTTCAATATTAAATATCCAGATAAAGCATCTGGCAATCGCTAAATTAAAAAACACTATTAAAAAACCTATTGAAATACTGCCACAATATTCTGCTATTTGAATTAAAAATAAATTTTTATACTGACTATATTCAATCAATGTCCATGGAAAACCAAGCAAAAATTGATTTTCCTGAAGCTTATTAAATATAATCAACCATATAAATGCGCCCAATAAAAGATGTGCAATACTTTTAGTATTTGTTTTAGGTGTTGTCTTATTTAGAAAAAACAAACACACAGCAAATAATATAAAATATAACGAGGAATATACTGTAATGCTAACAAGTCCTAAAATTGTTATCAGCCAGCTCTTTATATTGCTAAAGCCTAACCAACTTAAGGGATGTAATGAAACCAACCAATGAAGATATGAAATATTATAAGTAAACCCAAAAATAAATGAATAAAGAATACACTCTTTAATTTTTCGTGATGTATATATGATAATAAATAAGGGTGCTAAACCAAACCATGCAAAAAGCCATAAATCATAACCTGGAGCACTCAGTGATAATAAAAATCCACAAAAGCAAGCCAAAGTAATTTTTCCGATCGAAGTAATAGGCATACGTTATATTTTATTCAAAAACAGAACATCTATGAAGCTTAATAAAGAAATAAAAGATAAAAGACCTGAGAAAAAAGTTATTCTTGGAATTGATCCCGGAAGTACAACTATTGGATATGGTGCAATAAGCTATTACTCTATAAATAAAATAGCTGAGGTTCTTGGATATGGTTATATTGACTTAAAAAACCATAAGAACCAAGAAACAAAGCTTTTACAACTCCATAAAGACTTACAAGAAGTGTTTGAAAAGTATAATCCTGATGCTATGGCTATAGAGAATGTTTATTTCTTTAAGAATTCCAAGACTTTTACATCAGTATCTCAGTCAAAGGGAGTAATTCTTCTTACTGCTGCACAAGCCAACATAAATATTTGTGAGTATACACCTCTTCAAGTCAAACAAACTATTTCTGGCTACGGCAAGGCACAAAAAAGTCTCATTGAAAAGTTGGTCAAATCATTATTAAATATAAACTCGAACATTAAGCCTGATGATGCTTCAGATGCACTAGCCATAGCTATCTGTCACTTGAATCATTTAACTCTTTCTTAGTTAACATTACAATCTTAAAACAATCAGTCAACAAAAATTTACAAATCTTCTTGTATAAAGTTACTAGGTATAAACTCACAAGATAATCAACTAGTGATAGCCCGCATATAATTCTCGGTCAAATATACGATCTTTCAAAATGAAATCTTAACCTCAATATGGTTTCCTCGATTTAGACAGCTTTATTACTATTTAAGCACGAGCATAAAGGGTTAACTGAATTTTTAATCTAAACATATGAGATGTAACGTGATAGAAATCACATGTCTGACGGGCTTAATAGTATAAGGTGACTTTATCTTGGAATCCAAGATAAATATTACTTAGTAAATTAAAAAAGGAAACTGTAAATTGACGGACGACGAACAAAAGGCCAAAACAAAAAAAATCCTTCTTGAATCAGGGGTTCGGTGTAGCTTTGAAGATGATCCTACATTAAAAGATATTGCTGCTTCTTTACAACGAAAATATGAACAATTAAAAAGTGAAAATAGTGGTGTATCAACAGAACAAGAGCTTAACTGTTTTGAAACTTTATACCCTTCATCTAATGAGGTCTCAACTTTTGCAAAAGAAATAAATAATCTCCCAGAATTACAATCAGATTATAAAGACTCGCTAAATAAAATTGCAACTACATTTAGTAAAGCGATTTCTGGGTTTAATGAGCATGAGGAAGTAAATCAACAAATAAAAGAGATGTTGATAGAAAATTTCTTTCATACAGCAAGAACATTAGCAATTGCAGTAGAAGCAAGAGATCCTTATACTGGTGGACATTCCGATAGAGTCTTTCAAATCTCAACTGAATTAGGCAAGCTATGCAATATAAGTACAACGGAACAACTCCACTTAGAAGGTGGTGCTCTGTTACATGATGTTGGGAAAATAGGTATTAGAGATGGTGTTTTACTAAAACCCGGACCACTCACTGATATCGAATATAAAGAAATGCAGTTGCATACTGTCATTGGGGGGCAAATAGTAAAAAAATTAAATTGCCTTCATGGTTGTGTTGATGCTGTATTACTACACCATGAAAGAATGGATGGTTATGGATATCCTTTTGGTATGAAGGGAAGTGAAATTCCTTTAATAGCAAGAATTACTTCAGTAGCAGATGCTTATGATGCAATGACTACAAATAGAATTTATAGAAAAGCTTTAAGTAAAGAACATGCCTTAAATGAAATAATGCGTAACAGTGGTACTCAATTTGATCCTGAGGTAGTAAGAGTTTTTGTTCAATGGTGGGAAAACGATCTCGGAAATGGTTCTAAAAAAATTGATTCTATAATAGAAAAACAATATTAAACAAGCTTAAAATAGTAGACTTGTTTATCATTTATATCCTGTTCAACCCCTAGTCTCTGGGCTATTATTATCAGATAGAATCTATCAATCTTTTCAAGAAGAACACATTCAAGATATTTAATTAGTCTATAAATTGTGATTTTAAGGGTTGATTCTTTCATAATCAATCTCCTGGCAATTTTAGAGTTTGAATAACCTTGTGCAACCAATCTTAATATCTCAATTTGCTTTATGGTTAATCTTAACTGGTTTCCATTGTAGCAATATATATACTTTCGATTAATATTGAATTGTCGTAATTCAGAATCAGGCTTCAGAGATAGGTTTGTATTTAATTGGTTATTTTCTAGCATGATGGTTTGATTAAATATAATTATCTCTAAGTTACATAGAAAATATAATCAGGTAATTTCTGGATTCAATTGCTAAGAAATTATAAAACAGGAAAATAAAATAAAAAGTTTTTTATTAGTTTCAACAAAAGGATTAAGAACTAGTACAAATGATGTACAGGTAAAATATCTATCCTTGACAATTTATAATGAAAGTTTAATTTTTATAAGCTTCTACCTACCGCCGTTTTTTTCGCTATGCTCCCAAAACCGGCTTTCCAGAGTACTTCCGGCCTGCCATTTATAACACCTTACAGATTTTACTGAATAAATCAGATAAAATCTGACATTATAAGTCGTTTGCTTGGAAATATTATGCTGGCTAGATAGTAATATTTTTAGCTTAGCTTATCGGGTGCCAAATCCTAGTTTTGATGCAAGTAATAATAATGTTCTAGGCTTAACAGGTTTTATACCAAAAGCTTCTGAAAACTTTGATTTTATTTCATTAATGTAAGATTGAACTGTTTTAATATCTATATTTAATAAGCTTGCGATTTCATTATTTTCTTTTCCATCTACCATATAGTGAAGTATTTCCTTTTGGCGTTTTGAAACCTGAACATCTGGCAATTGCTCTGCTGTATAAATAATTATTTCTTTATTCTCAAAAACACGATGGATAAAGTGAGCCAGCTTACCAATAGATATAGCTTTTTCTATATAAGCAGATGCTCCTATCTCAAGGCATCTGTTTATACGAGCCCATCCTGTTTCACTTGAAAACACAATTACTTTACAATCAGAAAGGGACTTTAGGGTACAAATGAAATCTTTTAAATTATATTTATCTTGTCCTGGCATTTTAAGATCCAAAAGAACTATATTAGGAGTAAGCTCTTTTACTCTTTCTAAAAGTGCATCATAGGACTCTGCCGTAGAAATGATTTTAATTTGTGAATCTTTATTTAAATCAGCCTCTACCCCATCTATTAGGTATGGGTGATCATCTGCAACAATTGTACGAATGATTTGATTTGAAGCTCTTCCTTCTTTCAGCAAATCAGCTTCTTCATAATAAAAGCTATTGCTGGAGAATACATATAGGTAGCCATTATTCTTCATATAAAATCCTTTGAGTTACTTTAGTGTTTCAATTTTAAAGCAATTAGGAATTTAAAATAATTAATTTTTTTTAATTTAGGCAATAGACACTGTTTTAACACTAAGGTTTCTACCTACCGCTCGTTTCGCACTAATGCTCAACTCGCTTTTCAGTTCCGACGCTTTTTGGTGAATAAATCACACAAAAAGCTTATTTATAGTCTTATATATTAGAGCTAGGCAGTAACACACTAAGCTTAATATAAGAATCTTATATAAATAAAAAATATTTAATCTTTGCAGAGTAGCTAATAACAACGATTTGTCTTAAAATAGCACCAAGTACTTAATTAATAGAAATCATAGGGTGGGTTTTAATACCTGCTTTGTATTGTTTGGAATATGGAGAACAAAAGACATGGAGACAACTGCCTCACTAAGTCAATTAGAATTGTTAATGCATGAATTATCAGTTCAACCTACTATAAAAGAAACATCAAATATAGTTTCACTTACTAGTAATGAGCTGGCAGATATTGCTTTAAAAATAAGTTCAAGCATAAATAAGGAAACTTCATTAGACAAATTGTTAGGAAATACTGTTGCATTATTAGGTAATGTGGGTATTGCTGAAAGAGTTTTATTATTCCAAATTGATAATAATGGGGAAAAAGCTTTACTTGCTCATTACTGGGAAAGCCAATACACTGCAAAGTTTAATCCTGTTGGATTTCATTTTAATCTCGCAGACCTTCCATTATCTAAATTTTTTAATTTAACAGAAAGCCAAACTGTACAAATTGAAGATTTTACAAAATACTTAGTTTTACCAAGTCACTTATTCAAAAGTAATTTTAAGGCTTTATTCCTTAAACTAAAAACTAAATCTTTATTAGTTTCAACTGGTAGCACAGATAGAGTTAAACTAGCTTTAAACCTTCAATTTTGCACTAGGGAAGTAATCTGGAGCAATGAGATTGAAAAGGTTTTACAGTCAATAATTAATCAATTAGCTTATGCCATTGAAAAACTACAGGATAAAAAAAATAAGGAGAACTTGCAAAATAATTTTTTAATACTAAAAGAAACAACTGATAAAAAATATGAAGAGTTATATAGAAAATTTGCTGGAGATTTACATGACTTGCCATGTAGCATCATCCCCAATTTAAAAAAAGCAATTAAAGAAAAGGATTTCAATGAATGTGACCGATTAACTGATGAACTGCATAAAAACCTAAGAACTCTAATTAATGAATATTCAATTCCTGATATAAATCTTTTAGGTTTTGTAAGTACAACCTACCAAATACTAAATGGCTTTAAAAAAGTGTTTAATGGAGAAGTTATTATTGACTTTCCTAATGAAGAAATAGATATTAATCACAATAAAGCCTTAGAAACCATAAAAGTAATTAAAGAATGGCTCTGCAACATTGAAAAGCACTCCTGTGCTAAGCAGGTTCATTTTAGTCTTAATAAGTTAAATGAATATTACATCTTGGTTCATATTTCAGATAATGGAAAAGGGTTTGATATAGCTAGTAAAAATCAAGGTTTTGGTATATCTAATATAAAGGGTAGACTTAACACAATGAATTCAAAATTTGAAATCAAAAGTGAAATAGATAAAGGTTCAAGTTTAAAATTTCAACTTTGCGTAAATTAGTATGATATAAGCCTATGTTATAATACTTACGTTATGGCATATTTTATAACCGGTATACAAGTAATAAGCGGAATAGTTTTAACTGTGTTAATCCTTCTTCACTCTGCTAAAGGAGAAGGACTAGGAGGCATTGGCGGCTCTGCCAGTCTTTTTTCTGGACCATCCCAAGCTGAGGCAGGTTTAGATAAACTTACCTGGGCTATGGTAGCGATATTCATGTTTACATCAGCACTTGTTGGCTGGAGAATTGTTCAGTTTTAACTTGACTTATATTGAATTAAAAGAGTCCACACTTGGATTTAAGAGGCTTTCTGTTTGGTTTTGAATTCCTGAAAGAGAATTAACCATTTTTTGTTTCCATTTGTCTAGTAAAAGTTGATTAGGATCAATTCTCTTATTAGTTTTGTCACTATTATTGTTTGTTAAACTGTTATCCATCATATTGGCAACGTTATTATCTCCACCCCCTGCAAGGGTTAACATGGCTAGTTGCATAACAGAAGCAATCAGATTTTGATCGTCATGGCTAAATAATCCCATATGCTCCTTTAAATCTCCACTAAATATATTACATAGCTCTTTTGCCAGTTTGACTTTTTCAGTAGCACTAGTATTTGGATCACTTAATACCTCTTTAGCAAGCTCAAATAGCTTAACTATACAAATAACAGCACACATTTGTACTAGTGGTTCCTTATACTTTAAAAACTTAACAAGTTTACCAAGAGCAGAAGCAATATTATGCTTATCACAACCACTTGCTATAGACATAATTTCACCAATAGCAGAAGAAGCTTCTTCATTTCCACCATTCTGTAATAAGTCTTTTATTAAACCTAATATCTCTAATAATGATTTAGAGCTAGAAGTTGAGTCTGGATTGCTTGATAAGCCTTTTAATAAGGCTTTCAATCCTTTAGAAGAAATATCAAAATTCATATTTTACCCCCCACGGAACAATACTTTTACTTTGACAGTAAAACATTAAGTTTAAGATCTCATAAAAACTTTTGGTCTTAAATGTATAAAGGATAGAAATATAGTTTTTTGATACTATGCTACTAATAGCTATAATATCTTTATGTCAATTAAGCCTACCTTAATCAAAGCACCGTTAGTTGAAAATATACAGCTTGGAAAAGATTATTACACTAGCTGGTTTTTTGCTCCGGATATCGTTGAAAGAATTAGTCCAGGACAGTTTGTAATGATGGAGTCTGGACAATATCTTCTTAGACCTTTTAGCGTATATGAGATTAACGAGGATAAAATAGGGTTTTTATATAGAGTAGTAGGTGGTGGAACAAGCTTTTTAAGCAGATTACAGGTGGGTAGTAAAGTATCTATTCATGGGCCGCTAGGAAAGGGATTTAGTTTTGCAGAAGATAAAAATATACCCATTTTACTAGTAGCTGGTGGTATAGGAATAGCAACTTTTCCAATCGTTGCCAGAGTAGCTAAAGAAAAGGGTTATAAAGTTAAAACATTATTTGGAGCTCGTTCACTAAATGATCTGGTTTGCGCAGAAGTATTGAAAAAAGACAGCGAGCTTGAAGTAATAACTGATGATGGCAGCTCTGGAAGAAAGGGGTTTGTCACAGAATTACTAACACATGAATTACAAAGAGATAAAAGACAAGAGGTTTTTGTTTGCGGCCCAACACCAATGCTAAAAAGTGTTATAAAAGTATGTAATGAATTTGGTGTAATTGCACAAGTCTCATTTGAAGAGTATATGGCATGTGGCTATGGTGTCTGCATGTCATGTGTAATCAAGGTAGATGGAAAATATATAAGAACTTGTATAGAAGGACCTGTTATGAAATCTAATCTTGTTACTTCTTAGCTATCAGCTCTTTATCAATTTTTTGCAAAAATTGTTGCATGACACTTATTAGTTCATTTAACTCAAATATTTTTAAGAGATCTTCTGAACCATTTAATCCATCTATAGGTCTTAGTAATTCTTTTATATCTTCATCACTTATTTTTGCTGCACTAATGGCTTCAAAGGATATTGTCTGATTATTTTCTATTCTTATTAAAGCAGCATGTCCAGCTTCCTGAACAGGATCTAAATAATTAAACATTGCAGAAACTATTACTCTATCACTAATATGTTCTGCACTTAAATCAATTTCTCGACCTGAACTT
>JAHFBD010000030.1:0-6024 GCA_023250175.1 Candidatus Melainabacteria bacterium | reverse complement strand
CCTGAACTTAAAATATATTTTTTATTGGAGAAAATGGCTTTTCGCATAATACAAGTTATTTTACTATATCCCAATTCTCATAACTACAATTGGCCCAGGATGTTTATACTATGACAATTAACGATTTATTAAACCCTCAATTCATTGTTATATTAGAGATTTTATCCCTAATTTATATCTAAACCAATATAACAATTTAAATTTCTTTGTTTTGAGAATACTTTGATACATTAGCAACAAACTCATTTGTTTAGATGATCTTTTCAAGAAAAATTTAAATGAACATGCTTAACCTAACCCTAATAATCATGCGTTTATATAGTTAGACAAGGCTAGGTTACTTGAGGGTGTGTTTTTTTTCAGACAAGGGGGTACAAAATGAATAGGGCATTTGGCAAATTTGCAGGGGTTGCTAGATTTAGTTTTCTTGCTGAGATAAAAAATAAAAATGAAGATATTCTTAGTGACGCAGGGGAAGAAGAAATAAATATGACACAAGAACAAACCACTTCATATCAAGAGTCTTCATATGAAGAAAATATATTCAGTGGTATAAACACTCCAATTGATGACTCTGTAAAACTATATCTTAAAGAAATTGGAAGAGTTTCTTTATTAAAGCCATTAGAAGAGTTAGAGTTAGCAAAATCAATTAGAAATAATGATAAGGATGCTGAGTCTTCGAAAAGAAAACTAATTCGAGCGAACTTAAGATTAGTTGTATCAATAGCAAAGCGATATTTGGGTAGAGGATTAAATCTCTTAGACTTAATTCAAGAGGGAAATATAGGACTAATGAAAGCTGCTGCCAGATTTGATGGTGATAGAGGATTTAAGTTTTCTACTTATGCTACTTGGTGGATAAAGCAGGCTATTACCAGAGCTATTTCTGACAAAGCTCATACGATACGAGTCCCGGTACATATGGTAGAACATTTTTATAAACTACAAAAAATGAGTAGTAGTCTTACATCAGTCTTAAAAAGAACTCCAACTGAAGATGAGTTGGCTAAGGCTATGAAAATTTCCAAAGAAAGACTTGATGAAATAATCAAAGCTATTAAAGAACCCATTTCTTTAGAAACACCAGTAGGAAAAGAAGACGATACAAAGCTATCTGATTTCATTGAAGATGACTCTGTTTCCAGGCCTGATAACTATGTCTCTAATGAACTGTTAAAACAGGACTTGAATAAAGCAATGGAAGAGCTTAATGAGCGAGAAAAACATTTAATTAGTCTAAGGTTTGGATTAGAAGATGGACAGCAAAGATCATTAGATGAAATTAGTAAGCTATTTCAATTACCTAGGGAGCGTGTAAAGCAAATTGAGTTTAAAGCCCTAAGAAAATTAAGACATCCTGTAAGAAGTGGTAAATTAAAAGACTATTTGCCTGAAGAAAAGTAGGGTTACTACCTAGTTAGCGTAATGTTTTTAAGTAAACGACTCCCAAGATAAGATTTTATCCCCCAAATTATAAAAAACTCGGTAAAATCTGCAAGGTATTATAAATGACAGACTGGAAGCACTTTGGAAAGCCGGTTTTGAGAGTGCAACGAAAAAACCGGCGGTAGGTAGAAACAAAGTAAGACCTATAATAGTTAAATAACTATAAGAAACGTGCCTTAGTACGTCTCTGCTACAATATTCTTTATGCAAAACGATATTTTATTAAAAGCTTTAAACCATGAAATTGTTCCAAGACCTCCCGTTTGGTTAATGAGACAAGCCGGCAGATATCTTCCGGAATATCAAAGAATAAGATCAGAGGTTGGTTTTTTAGATCTTTGCAATAATCCTGAACTAGCCGTAGAGGTAAGCCTACAACCATATAAAAGATTTAATACCGATGCAATAATTGTTTTTTCGGATATTTTATTACCAGCACAAAAAATGGGACTTGAGCTTGCATTTACAGATGATGGACCACGAATAAATAATTTAATATCAAGTGAAGCAGATATAAAACGATTACAAATACCTTTAGCTAATGAAGAAACATATCCTACTTTAACAGCAATCAATCTTTTAAAGAAAGTAGCAGGAGAAAAAGTCCCTATAATAGGCTTTAGTGGAGCACCTTGGACACTGTTTTGTTATATGACAGAAGGGTATAGTTCTGCAAATTTTAACAGAGCAAAAACCTTTCTATATGCTAATCCACAAGCAGCTCATCAATTGCTTAGCAAGATTACCAATACTTTATTTCTATATCTCACAATGCAGGTTAACTCAGGAGCAAATATATTACAGATATTTGACACTTGGGCAGGAATCCTATCGTTAGAGGACTACAAGACCTTTGCACTACCTTATTTAAAGCATTTAATAAGTGATTTAATGCCTTTAAAAACTCCTATTATTTTATATACAAATAACTCTCATCATCTTTTATCAAAATTATCCATGCTGAAAGTATCTGCTCTTAGTCTGGACTGGCGATGTAATTTACAGGATGTAAGAGATAACTTTGGAACTAACATTGGTATACAAGGAAATCTTGATCCTACAATTTTACTTACTGATCAAACTATTGTTCGGGAGAAAACAAAACAAATGGTAACTGCAGTTAAAAACTGGCAGGTTGGTTATATCTGCAACTTAGGACATGGAGTACTGCCATCTACACCTGTTGAAAATGTTCATGCAATGGTTGATACAGTTTTTGAATTTGCTAATGAGGCAGTACTTGCAGGAACTTAATAAACATCCGATTCGGTAAATACTACGAATGATTTCATGGTAATAAAAAACTATATTGATTTAAGCAATAGTCTTCTAGAAAAATATTCTGTAAGTATTCCACGCTATACGAGCTATCCCACAGCACCTGAATGGACTGAAGATTTTACTCAAGGTGATTTCCTCTCAGCAAACCAATCTGCGAATGAAAAAAGTACTCCAATTTCTTTATATTTTCATCTGCCATTTTGTGAGAGTCAGTGTTATTTTTGTGGCTGCAATATAGTAATAAGTAAAAAACATTCCATTGTAAAAGACTATCTGGTTCATTTAAAAAAAGAAATAATAACTCTATCTGAACTTATAGACAAAAAAAGAGAGGTAAAGCAAATTCATCTTGGTGGTGGCACTCCTACATATTTTCAGAAAGAAGAACTACGTGAATTATTTAACAGCATCAAGGAGAAATTTAATATTTCCAAGGATTGTGAAATAGGAGTAGAAGTAGATCCGAGAGTTACAACACCTGACCATTTAAAAACCTTATCTGCTTTAGGGTTTAACAGATTAAGTATGGGGATACAAGATTTTAATCCAGAAGTACAGCATGCAATAAACAGGATTCAATCATATGAAGAAACAAATAAGCTTATCATCTTAAGCAGAGAACTTGGTTTTCAATCCATTAATATTGATCTTATATATGGATTACCACTTCAAACGGTTTCTACATTCACACGCACTATAAATTTGATTACCAGGTTAAATCCTGACAGAATAGCACTATTTCACTATGCCCACTTGCCTCAATTAATTAAACATCAGGCAAAATATATTCCAAGCAAATCATTACCTACATCAAATGAAAAAATTGAGATTTTTAAAAAATCAGTTGAGCTATTAACAACAAATAATTATATTTTTATAGGACTAGACCACTTTGCAAAGCCCGATGATGAGCTTGCTTTGGCAAGAAACAATAAAACACTTCATAGAAATTTTCAGGGTTATACTACTAAAGCAAATTGTGATTTATATGGTTTTGGAATTACTGCAATAAGTAACATTCAAAATACATTTTCACAAAATATAAAAAAGTTAAACCCATACTATGAAAAACTGGATGCCTGTGAAATGTCTATTTATAGAGGCTTTGTATTAAAAACAGATGATCTTCTTAGAAAAGATATAATAATGAAAATTTTATGCCATGGGAAAGTTACAAAATCTGAAATCGAGACGGTTTATCAAATAGATTTTGACAAATATTTTTCTTTTGAATTAGAGAGGTTGAAGGATCTACAAAATGATGCTTTGGTTAATATTAGCAATACTGTGATTGAAGTTACCAATCTAGGACAATATTTTTTGCGGAATATTGCATGTGTATTTGACTACTATTTACAGAGGAAAAATGCAGAACAAAAGCTCTATTCAAAAACCATATAGCAGTACATGTAGTGGCAAAAAAGAAATTGCAGTTCTTTTAGTCAATTTTGGCGGACCACATAGTCTTTGGTCTGTTAAATCATTTCTGTATAATTTGTTTTCTGATCCTACAGTTTTAAATTTTCCATTTGCTTATCTATATAGAAAACCTTTGGCATGGCTGATTTCAAATATGCGTGACATGACATCTCGAGAGATGTATAAAAAAATAGGATCTATAAGTCCTTTAATACCAATAACATATTTACAGGCAGAAAAACTAAAGACATTATTTAACAAAAGTAGTCTTAATCTAGATGTATTTGTTGGTTTTAGATATTGCCAGCCTTTTATTGAAGATGTTTTAAATAAGATACAAGGTTTAGGATATAAAAAAATAATTGTTTTCCCACTCTATCCACAATATTCATTTACTACTACTGGTTCAGTAGAACTAGTTATAAATCAATGGTTGAAAAAACAACTTGCTACTAATAGACCAGAACTTTACTTTATAAAGAATTGGTACAGTGACGAAGATTATATTCAGTCATATATTAACTTAATTCAGAAATCTTTAGAATACTTAGATCTTAGATCAACTGAATTGATTTTTAGTGCACATAGTATTCCTTTATTTAATATAACGAATGGCGATCCTTACCAAAAACATATTATTGAAACTGCCAACTTAATCATAGAAAAATTAAACTGGAAGAAAAAATGGCATATTGCATATCAAAGTAAGCTTGGACCAGTAAAATGGCTTGAACCTGCGACTGATAAGGTTATAGAAGAAATAGCTAAGAAAAACAAAAAAGCTAATATTTTAGTTGTACCTATTAGCTTTATTTGTGAACATGTAGAAACTATTTTTGAAATTGGTTATTTGTATAAAGAAATTGCAAATAAGCATGGAATTAAGAAATTTGCCCGGGTACCAGCCTTAAATACTGATAAATATTTAATACAAGCATTATATAATCAGATAATGTATTGTCTAGAACATAATCAAATTGGTATTAAGGACGTTTTGCTTACAAAATGAAAGATGTAATAATCATTGGCGCTGGTATTGCTGGTCTTACAGCTGGGATTGAACTTCATAAGAATAATATTGACTTTCAAGTTCTTGAAACTTCCTCACGAGTAGGCGGTAGTATTGAAACTATAAGCATTGAGGATTGTTTAATTGAAACTGGACCTCAAACATTTAGCTCCATTAGTAAAGAAACCCTGAATTTGGTGAAGGATTTAAATATAGAAGATTGTTTAATAGAAGCAGATTCAGTATCAAAAAAACGATTTATTCATTACAATAATAAGCTAAATTCAGTACCCGCTGGTCTAAGCGATTTCATTCAGACTGAGCTTTTATCCAAAGATGCCAAGATGACTCTTTTTGAAGATTTGTTTATTAAAAAATCTGCAAATGAAGAATCGGTTGAGGAGTTTTTTGTAAGACGTTTTGGCAGAGAAGTACTAAAAAATTTAATTCAACCGTATTTAAATGGTGTTTACGCTGGAGATGTTAAAAAGCTATCAGCCAATTCAGTTTTTCCAAAATTAAAAGAGCTGGAAGAAAAGCATAATAGTATTATTCTGGGGTTTGTTTTGTCTCAGCTATCAAAGCTATTCCAATCACCATTTAAGAAATTAACAGTGTATTCATTTAAAGACGGACTTGAGTTTTTAATTAAAGAATTACATGAGAAATTAAAAAATAAAATTACTGTGAATGTAAAAGATATTGAAATAACAAGAGCTAAAGATTTTTATATTGTTAATTTTAAAAGTAATAATAAAGTAATCAATTACACTGCAAATACAATTCTATTTGCTATTCCTGCTTATAAACTTATTAATTTTAGTTATTTATTACCTGATGTTTATATAAATGATTACTTTAATCTT
>JAHFBD010000217.1 GCA_023250175.1 Candidatus Melainabacteria bacterium | reverse complement strand
TACCTCCCAAGAAGAAGAGTTAGAAAAATTAGCAGCTGAACGTCAAAGTCTAACTAATACCCGCCTCGAGCAAGTTGCGATAGATAATCAAAATCTTAACCTTGAAGCCCAAATACTAATTCGTCCGCCTAAAAAAAATGATTATGAGGCAGAAATAGCTTTGCTCATGCAAAGTTATCAAGTGCAACAATCTAGGTTAGATCAAATTGCAGCTTCATGGAGCGAAAATTTATGGGGATATGAAAGAGGCTTAATTGGACTTAGTGTAGTTGCTACTGCGGTTTTAGTAGGCTCTTTTAGCGCTGCAATTTTAGTAGGTAGCTTATTTATTGGTTTATCTAAACTTCTTACCAATCATCATAGTAATGATGTGGCGCGCAAAGAACGCATTACCAAAGAAATTACCTCTACCCAAAAAGCATTAGATGAATCTTTAGCGTTAATTAATAAACATGAAATTGACTTCAAAGAAACAGTTATTAACCTTAAAGAGCAAAATAAAAAATTAGCAGCAGACAATGCAGCTATTCACCAACAAACAAAAAATCTAACAGCCGAAAATAAACGTTTGCATGGCTTAATATCTATCGCTGAGGAATCTATTGGCGAGTTAAAGGAACAGCAAGAACACTTCGCTAATAGCGCTCAATTATTAAGCACCGAAGTCCAAAATTTCTTAAGCTCTGGCGGCAAGGAAACTACACATCTACATAAGTTACTTGGAACACTCATCCAAGAATTTTCAGACCACGTAAAAACGCTAGTAAACATTAAATATCAAATGCTAAGCACCTTCAAAAACTGTAATGAGCCACAGCCAGAAAAACCTAAGGAAATAGATATCGCAGCACTTGCCAAACAAACCAATATGATTGGTGAACAAAAAAGAAAAAATAATAAACCTAAGGTCTTAGCACAAAATTTTGAGTTTGAGGACAAAAAGATTGTAATGGTCAACCCGTAAAAACTACGTAGATTTTTTAAAAAGGAGCGCAAAAATGGTGACTTACGAATTAAATTTACCCATTAAAAAGGATATTTTTGCAGAATATATCGACTGGCTAAGCAATCATAATGTAGAAACTCTATTGGAAAATCCAGGTTTGTTCAAAGCCCAAATTTGGGAGGAAGAAAACAAAAAAGACAGGGAATACAAATATATTAAAGTTCACTACTCAGCTAAGTCCTTAGATTATTTAGAAGATTTTTTAAAAGATTACATCGAGCTTTTCCCAAAACCTAATTTAAAGCTCTTTACCAACATATACAAAATCAAAAAAAAAATCTTAACCCAGTTACATGAAATTGATTACGAAGAAGAATCACAAGAACTTTTTGATTGGTAAAAATTTTAATAAATTTAAGGAAACAAAATGGTTATTTACGAAGTAAATATAATTGTTGCTGTTGACGTTTTTCCCCAATACACAGACTGGCTCAAGTTACACATTAGAAAAATGCTTGCATTTCCAGGCTTTCTAAGAGCCCAAACCATGCTCGAAGAAAAAGAAAATGACGCTCTTAATCGGCACTTAACAGTACAGTATGAGGTTCAATCTTTAGAATTTCTCAATGATTATATGGAAAACCATGCAGAAAAATTACGCCAAGAAGGTTTGGCAACCTTTCCAGGAAAATTCACTATCACACGCAGAATTTTCCAAATTTTAAACGTATGTAGGTAATTAAGGGGCCTTCGATGAAAAATCCAGCCTTACAATTTGTACGCGGTGGTCAAATATTTTTATACACCACCAAAATGATGATCCAAGTTATCCAACGCATCTTTCTTTGGTCATTACTAGGTTTTGCCATACTTTTTGTCGGGCTACTACTTTATTCTTCTCATGGACCTTTAAAAATATTGACAGTGCAATATTATAGCCAGTTTTTATCTTTTGTCGGACTTGAAAACAAACCAGTTTGGTCGACTTTAACTGCCAAGCAATACTTGATAGTACCTAAAATTCAGCAAGCAGTAGTTACTGCTGAATCTTTAATTGTGCAAAATGCTAGCTCTGCTTTGATAACTAGCAGCATCATTTATTTAATTTTAATTTTTATCTTTACCAAATTTTTTTTCCGCAAAGGCGAAAAGTATAGCAAGGACAAATTTGTATCGGGAACGAGGCTCGCCAAAAACCACAAAGAAGTAATAAGAGCAGTTAAAGCGCTAAATCGAGGCGCTTCAGAAATTCATCTTTTTGGTAAAATTCCGATCCCAAAGAGATCTGAATTTCAAGGATTCTTCTTCCATGGCTCAACGGGCTCGGGCAAAACCCAAGCTATTATGCATCTTTTAGATCAAATTAGAAAACTAGGGGAGCCTGCAATTATTTATGATAAAGAATGTACAATAAAGCCTTATTTTTTTAATGAGAAAACAGACTTTGAGTTAAATCCACTTTCAAATCGTTGTGCAAATTGGGATTTATGGAAGGAATGCCCCAATAGCTCTGTTTTAGAAACCATAGCCGAATATTTAATTCCTAAATCTCTTCGCAGTTCAGATCCATTTTGGATTGACTCTGCTCGAACTATTTTTTCAGATCTCGCCTGGACCATAAAAGCTAATCCCGATAAAAATGCTGTTTATCTTTTAAAGCTACTGCTAAATCTTCCTATTGAAGAAATGCAAGCTATTTTAGAAAACACAGCAGCTGGAGGTTTAATTTCGCCGGATAATATCAAGATGGCACTTTCCATAAAAGCAATTGTTGCCACTTATACTAAATCATTACGTTTTCTAGATGGCTTAGAAGGACCAAAATTTTCTATTCAAAATTGGATAAGAGATACTGTAGAAAATAAAAAAAATAGTTGGTTATTTATTACTTCGAGATCAAAATATCATAAAAGTATCAAACCACTACTATCTCTTTGGTTAGGGTTGGCTATGTATGGAATCCAAAACCTAACTCCTCATACCGGTAAAAGAGTGTGGTTAGTAATGGATGAACTTGCAAGCCTTCATCATCTAGATATGCTTTCTGAAACTTTAGCCGATATTCGCAAATTTGGAGGATGTACTGCAATTGGGGTCCAATCTATTTCGCAGTTGAAATTTCTCTATGGTCCAGATGAAGCCATGGCAATCGCGGATTTGCTAAATACTTCCATTTATTTTCGTAGTCCCACAGCGTATACCGCTAAATTGGCCGCTGCTGATTTAGGCGAACAAATAATTGAAGAGGTACGAGAAAGTCAATCATACGGACCAAACTCAGTGCGTGATGGCAATACAATAGGTAGCCAAAGAGTAACTCGCAAGACTGTTGAGGCTGCTGAAATAATGCAACTTGATGATTTAAATTGTTATCTAAAATTACTCGGCAGCCCGCCTATTGCAAAAATTGCTGACAAATATATTGAGCGCAAGCAAATCGCTGAGTCTTTAATTGAACGTCCGCTAGACTTTGATGCTTTAGAAAAAATCAATATTACTGCTAAAAAAATCCATAATAATCCTGGTGTTGATAAGTATATAAAAAAAATTCAAGCCCGCGAAAAAAAAGCTAACTTAATTGCTACACAACCAGAGCTACTAGAGAAAAAGAAACCTGCAAAAAATAAAAAACCACCTGTTGCAAAAAAAACTGTTGCTAAAAGTGAAGCCTTGGAAAAGGAGCTTGTGTAATGTTAAGTATTAGAATAAAACCGATTAGTTCAGGTTCTAATGCTGCAAAGTATTATTTTGCCAAAGACAACTACTATTTTTCCAGCAAATTAGAAACTTCTTGGCAAGGAGAAGCTTCAAATAGATTGGGGCTTAAGGGCGAGGTTAAATTAGCTGATTTAGAAAAGATGTTAAATGGACGCTTACCTAATGGTGTGGTGGTAGGGAATGATAGTCATCGTTGCGGCTACGATTTAACCTTTTGCGCCTCAAAATCTCATTCTTATCTAGCCTTAGTATGCGGGAAAAAGGAATTTATCGAAATTCACAACAAGGGAGTTAAAACGGTATTAAATTTAATTCAAGAACATGCAGCTGAAGCACGTAAAACTATCAATGGCGATCTAACCTTTGAAAAAACAAAAAATTTATCCTTTGCCACTATCAACCATGATACCTCTAGAGAT
>JAHFBD010000216.1 GCA_023250175.1 Candidatus Melainabacteria bacterium | reverse complement strand
AAGAAGTATTAAGCAGCAAGATATTGTTAGAAAGTTATTTCCGAAATTTTCTCAAATACCGGGAGCTTTAATTTTTCCAACAAATCCACCATCGCTAGGATTAGGTGCTTTGAGTAAGGATATAGAGCTTGTTATTAAAAGTTCATCAAACTTAGCTGAGATAAATAGAGTTAGTGAAGTATTATTATCAAAAATTAAAAATATCCCAGGTCTTATAAATGCAGATTCTGATTTATTAATAAATACCCCACAATTAAATATATCTTTTGATAGAGAAAGGATTTCCGATTTAGGTCTTTCCGTCATAGATATTTCAAAAAGCCTTCAGCTTCTTCTTTCTGAAGGAAAAATTAATGCTTTTATTTTACGAAATAAACAATATGATGTCATTGCTTCTCTGTATCCTAAATATAAAAGTACTTTGGGTAATCTTAAAGGTATTTATGTTAAAGGAAAAAATGGTAATATCCCATTAGATACCTTAGTTAAAATAACTCCAACAACAGCGCCAGCACAAATTAATCATTATGATTTAGAACGTTCAGTAACAATAAGTGGAAATCTTATCTCTGGGTACCCACTTGGAAATATTCTTGAAGAAATAAATAAAATCACTAAATCAGAATTGCCAGAAAGGTTTAGCAGTACTTATTCCGGTATTTCAAGAGAATATTCTGAGTCATCATCATATTTGTATTTTATTTTTATACTTGCTTTGGTTTTTGTCTACCTTGTTTTGTCTGGATTATTTGAAAGTTTTGTTTACCCACTTGTTATTTTGCTTAGTGTACCTCTTGCTTTATTAGGGGCATTAATTACTCTTTTTATATTTAAACAAACCTTGAATCTTTATACTGCAATAGGAATAATCCTTTTAATTGGGTTAGTTACAAAAAATGCAATATTAATTGTTGAATTTGCAAATCAGTTAAGAGCTAAAGGCAAAGATTTAGTGGATGCAGTATTTGAGGCTGGTTTAGTGCGTTTTCGACCGATTCTTATGACTAGCATTGCTATGATTTTCGGTAATGTTCCATTAGTTTTAGCACATGGTGCAGGTGCTGAAAGTCGCCAAGCAATGGGTTATGCAATTGTTGGTGGTTTAGTTTTTTCAAGTATTTTTACTTTAATTGTAATTCCGGTAGTTTATATATCGATTATTAAATTTATAAATAAATTAAGGGGAGTTAATTCTTACTAACAAGTTTCTCAATACTAATTAGTCCTAGACTGTGTAATAGTTCTGCCTGTGAATTATTATAAGCAATAATAGCTTCTACCTTTGAAGCCAGTGCACCAGTATATTGTTTTTGAGCATTGAGAAGCTCAGTATTTATTCCAATACCATTTTCTAATCTTACTTTAGCTAACCTTAAAGCTTCTGTTGCAACTGTAACTCTTTTATCTGATACAGATAAAAGTTTATTAGCTGTCTGTAATCTTAGGAAAGCAGTTCTTACATTTTGCTCAATTTCTTGTTCTAGAATTCCTAAATTGATTTCTCCTGTCATTGCAAGATTTCTTGCTTGATTGATTTTTGAAACAGTAGTTAATCCTAAACCATCAGCAATATCCCAATCAACTTGAACACCGAGTGATTTATTAGACATTAAAGAATCATCTAATTTTACGGTGCTTGGAGTTCCCCCCCCTCTAATTATATTTGAAACGTTTGTAAGATTGGTTGAATCAATTTGATTTGCACTATTTAGAAAACTTTCTCTATTTCTTGTAATCATAGAAACAATGGGATTCCCGTTTTCATCTAAGGCAATAGCATCAGCAGTAAAACCTTTAACTTTACTTCGATGAAATATTGCATTCCCAGTTCCACCATACTGACCAAAGAAATTTGCTCTTGGTAAAAACCCGGAAAAAGTACTAGCCACATGGTTTTTATTAGCAAAATATTTAAGTTTATAAGAACTAATTTCTGGTCGGTTATTTTTTGCTAATGAAATAAGTTCTAAAATTGGTTTATTAAGTGTGTTGTCTTTGATCTTAAGATCAGTTTCATCTGGTTTAATGAATACACCTTGTTCAATATTTAATAGCTTAGCAAGTTCTATAGATGCTTCTCTAAATTTAGCTTGTTGAACTATATATTGTTGTTCTTGCTCTGCCAGTTGTGCTTCAGATTGTAAAACATCAAATTTAGTACCGACACCTTGCTTTTCTAAATTTTTATTTAATTCAACTTCAGCATTAGCCTCATCAATAGATTTTTCATAGACGTTTAACTGGGCTTGTTCTTTTAATAAAAAATTATAGGCTTTGGTAACCTCTAAAAGAAGATTGTTTATAGTGCTAGAGACATTATATTTTGAAGATTGATAAAGTTTCTTCTGAGCAAGGGTATCAAAAAATCCCATTCCACCCTCAAAGAATCTGTAATCAAATCGCATAAAAGCATTAACACTACTTGTTAATGTCATAAGAGGGAAAATACCACCGACTAAAAAATTCCCATCAAGCCTTTGTGCTGCAAATCCTACTTTATAATCAGGTAGCCAATTCGACACATTTTCCACAAATTTCCATTTTTCAATATATTGTTGTGATTTAGCAAAAGCAAGATCAAGGTTTTGGGTAGAAGCAATGGTTAATGCTTTTTCAAGATTTAACTCTAACGGGACATCTATTCTTGCTTCAAGCTTAATGGTAGTATCAAGTTTTTCTTGTATATTGGTTGAATTAAAAAGTTCTTTATTATTTAAATCTTCTCCTTTACAGAATAAAGAAAACGTTAAACAATAAAGTAAACAAAAACAAAATAATTGTTTAAGTATAAACACTATTTAGATGACGGATATTAAATATTTTAAGTTCTAGCTGAAACAGGAAAATACTAATAAAGTCTAATATAATATGTCATTTCTAAATAAAACAAAAAAATTACTACCAATTGTTATTGTAATGTTGATTGCTTGGCTTTCATATAATTGCTGGTTAAATTGTACCCCTTCAAAAATTACTTTGTCTAATAGTATTGAGGCCAAAGATGTAAAAATAAGTTCTAAAGTAACAGGTAGAGTATCCAAGATATATGTAGAAGAAGGAGATAAAGTTAAAAAAGGACAAAAACTACTTGAGCTTGAAGGGGATGAATATGTTGCGCAATTATTACAAGCAAGGGCATCTTTAAGAAAATCTCAATCAGACTTATCTAAATTAATTAAGGGTGCAAGACCTCAAGAAATAAATTCTGCTATTGCTGAAACCATGCGTTCACAGGCTTTACTTGAAGAAGCAAAAAGTACTTTAGAAAATACTACAATTGAATATAATAGAATTAAAGAATTAAATAAAAATGGCGCAATATCAACCCAGCTTTTTGATAAAACAAAGACTCAAAGAGATATTGCTGAAAAAGAGTTGCAAAATTTTGAACAAGCAAATATAAAAGCAAAAGAAAATGAAAAACTTGTTAAAGAAGGCTCAAGAAAGGAAGAAATTAATTCAGCTAAAGCTCTTGTTGCCTATTACAAAGCAAAAGTAATTGAGCAGGAAAAATATACAAAAGAATTAATTGTTATTGCTCCTTTTGATGGTGAAATTAGTAGTTTCGATCTTCATGAAGGAGAAATACTTAAAGCAAGTCAACCAATCCTTACAATAACGGATTTAAGTGATATATATGTTAGGGTTTATATTCCTGAAAAAAAACTATCTGATATAAAAAATAAGCAAAAAATTTTAGTGAAAGCAGATGGTTTTCCAAATGATAGTTTTGAAGGATACATAACTTACATTGGAGCTCAAGCTGAATATACTCCCAGAAATATTCAAACAGCAGAAGAAAGATCAAAGCTTGTTTATTCAGTGAAAATTCGACTTAATAATAAAGAAAATAAACTAAGAAATGGAATGTATGTAACTGTTCAGCTTTAGAGATAAATTATGAGTACAAGTGTTGCAATAAAAACTGAAAACCTAACCAGAGAATTTAATAAGATTAGAGATGTAGATAATTTAAATATTGAAATTAATACTGGTGAAATCTTTGGGTTTTTAGGACCTAATGGTTCTGGTAAGTCTACTACGATTAAAATGCTCTACGGATTAATTGTTCCTACTAGTGGCACT
>JAHFBD010000029.1 GCA_023250175.1 Candidatus Melainabacteria bacterium | reverse complement strand
AGGAAAATCGCTATCATAAACTATAGGAAGATTACTTTGTGAATTATTTAAGACTACTTCAAGGTCAACAACATCTAATATTTTAGAGAATTCGTTGGGATCGTATCTATAAAATTTATTAGGATAGCCTTCTGTATTAATAATGCACTTTATACCATCTTCTTCAATAAGCTTGTTTCCATAATATTGATCGTATTTTGCATAGAAAGAGCGAGTAATACTAAAAGCATTGCTCAATGGAATCCTATAAATAGGATTGTCTGTAGCATAATTAACATACATTCGTGCATTATCTTTTTTAGAAAGTTTAGTTTTAAGATTGTTCAATAACTGCTTTATTTCTCCTGGACTTAAGTAATCAAAAAAACCTGAACACACTATTAGAGTGTTATTAGAGGAGATTGAGTTACCTTTATAGCTATCTTCATTTAATGCATCTAGGTGTATAAAAGTATGTTGTGGATATTTTTTTCTTGCTTTTTTAAGTGCATCTTCTGAAATATCAATCCCAAGGTAAGTGTGGATTTTATTTTTTAGTTGAGGGGGTTTATAAATAGAATCTAATAATCCCCCTTGATGACATGCTATTTCTAGAATTCTTAATGATTGTCTATGTAGGGAATTATTTAAGATTAGGTCTGCAAGTATATTTGTAGCAGGCCAACCTACTTTGTTTTTCCACTGCTGATAAGGAGTACTGTTTTTGTACTTAGTTGCAAGGAACCTATTTATAGGATTTATCAACATACTCTTTTTAAGACTGGTACAATTATAAATAATAAGAATGGTATTACACACTTAGCATTTAAGCCAATCTCTTAATTCTAATTAAGAAGATTTAGTTACTGCCTAGCTATAATGTATAAGACCATAAATAAGCTTTTTGTGTGATTTATTCACCAAAAAGCGCTGTGTAATGAAGAGCGAGTTGAGCATTAGTGCGAAACGAGCGGTAGGTAGAAGCAACATTTAACTTTAAACTTAATAGTGTTTTTAGTTTTTCTATTGACCAGATATTTTCATTTTAGTAGCATGTAATAAGTACAAATTTGTTACTAGCTAGCCTAATATTTCTAAGTAAACGACTTACAAGGTAAGATTTTATCCGATTGATTCGGTAAAATCTGTAAGGTGTTATAAATAACAGACTGGAAGCACCATGGAAAGCCGGTTTTGGGAGTGCAGCGAAAAAACCGGCGGTAGGTAGAAATAAAAATTATGGAATTGCAAAAACCTAACTATCTTTTCTCTAAACAACTTAAACAAGTTGAGGTAACAAAGAACAGTGTTAACAATATTGTTGGTGAAGCACGGTTAGAAAAAATTAAAAGTGGATCTAAGGTCATACCAGTAGTAGCTTATATCGTAAAAGGTTTTCCATTTAATTACTCTCTTATCGACAAACAAAACAATGAACTAGGATTTACCTCTTTGCATCTTTATAGTCCTAAAGAAAATAAGACTTATGGAGTGGATTATGAATGTGGCAAATTCCCTGGGGCAGTATATGTGGAAGACATGTACAGTTCAACTGATGGTTATGTTGGTGTTGGTAATGCATTGCATGAAATAGCAGTAACTGTATCTAAAAATGCTGGTTATGGCGGAAGAGTTTTATTAGATGCAGAAAAAAGCTCACATATTTTTCACTATAAATTCGGATTCAGATCGATGGGGGATAGATGTTATTTCCTTGATGAATCAATTGAAAATGAAATTGAAAAAGCAGAAAGAAAAATTCGCAAAGGAATAATATCATCCATGAAGGACCACGATACAAGCCATTTGGGTCCAATTTCTATGTATCTTCCGGAAGAAATTATTCGCACAATATTAAATAGAAATCAAGTCATTTTTTACTAAAGAATCTTATAGCTTGTCAAATAATAATCTTCCCATTTTTAACCACTGTTTCAACTAAATTTATTCCAAAGAAATATGGAAGTTTATTGTGATTATCTATTTCAAGAATAATAACATCTGCTTTTTTCCCTATTTCTAAACTGCCGACTTCATGTGCTCTATCGATAGCAAATGCTGCATTTATAGTAGCGGCATTTATGGCTTCAGAAGGAGTAAGTTTCATTTTTAAACATGCAAGTGAAATCATTAACTGCATATTGTAGCTAGGACAACTTCCTGGATTAAAGTCACTAGCAATAGCAATAGCAACTCCTTTATTAATAAGTTCACGAGCAGGGGCATATTTATCTCCCATTAAATAAAATGATACTCCAGGTAATAAAACACCAATAACATTATTTTTCTTTAAAGCCTGAATACCACTTGGTGAAACATGTTCAAGGTGATCAGCACTTATCGCTTTTAATGAACCAGCTAGTTCTGCACTATGTAAAGTAGTGCATTGTTCAGAATGCAGTTTTAATTTAAATCCTAATTGCTTAGCATAAGTTAAGATCTTTTTTGTTTCCTCTATACTAAAAATTTCTTTTTCACAAAATACATCACAAAACTCAGCATGTGATTTTATTTTTTCCAATGAAGACAATATCTCTTTAATATATTTTTCCTTTGAAGTATTCTTAGGAACGGTATGGGCGCCAAGATATGTTTTTATAATGTCTAAAGGTGTATTTTTTTCTAGCATAGAAGCAATTTCTAAAATCTTTTTTTCATCTTTAAAAGTCAATCCATAACCAGATTTTATTTCAATAGTAGTGGTGCCGTATTCAAGCATCTTTAGAAGTCTTTCTTTTCCTGCCTGAAACAACTCTTCTTTACTTGCTTTTCTTGTTTTTTGTACAGTGCTTAATATGCCTCCACCAGCTTTTAAAATATTTAAGTAAGATACACCTTGTAGTTTTTTTAAAAACTCATTTTCTCGACTTCCTGCAAAAATCGCATGAGTATGACAATCTACAAATCCAGGCATTACTACTTTATTTTTTGCATCAATAGTTTGCTTTGCACTAATAATTTTTTTTCTTACATCGCTAGTTTTACCAATAAAAACAATTTTTCCATCTTTAATAGCTATTGCACCATTTTTTATTATTCCAAGATTAGATAATTCTTTACCAGTTTTTGGTTTTTTATTTATAGTGTTGCATGTCAGAAGTTCTGATGCATTTATTATTAAAATGTCTACTTTAATTTTAGAACTCATTAGTTTTTTAATCCTGGTTTTTTAACCCTGGTTTTTTAACCCTGGTATTTTAACTTTTTTTTCTTTAGCAACTTTAATGGCATCTTCATAACCAGCATCAACATGTCTCATTATGCCTAATCCAGGATCACAATTTAATACTTGCATTAAACGCTCTTCTTTTTCTTTTGTACCAGTTGCTACTATTACCATACCAGCATGTGTACTATTCCCTATACCCACACCACCACCATTGTGGATAGATACCCAGTCTGCACCACAAACAGCATTTCCTAGGGCATTTAAAAAAGGCCAATCAGCTATAGCATCACTACCATCTTTCATCCCTTCTGTTTCACGATTTGGAGAAGCTACACTACCACAGTCAAGATGATCCCTACCAATCACTATCGGTGCTTTAACTTCACCAGATGCTACTAAATCATTTATGATCTTGCCAAACTTAGCTCTATCACCATATCCAAGCCAGCATACTCTTGTAGGCAGTCCAATAAATGGCACTGTTTTTTGTGCTTTGGTAATCCATCGATGTAAAGGCTTATCATTTGGAAATGCTTCTAATAAAGCCTTATCAATCCTAAGAATATCTTCTTTATCCCCTGATAATGCAGCCCATCTAAAAGGACCCTTCCCTTCACAAAATAATGGTCTAATATATGCCGGTACAAACCCTGGGTATAAGAACTCCCCTTTATCATTTCTTATTTTTAATCCTGCTATTTCAGCCTGTGCTCGTAGATTGTTTCCATAATCAAAACAAATAGCACCTTTGTCCTGCATTGCTAAAATAGCCTGTACATGTTTTTTAATAGAGATAAGTGCTTCTTGTTTAAATTGATCTGGATTTTTTTCTCTTAGTTCAAGTTTTTCTGGTAAATTACCTTCCGGATAATAATACTTTAAATCGTGTGCAGAAGTTTGATCAGTTACAATATCAGGAATTATATTTCTTTTCACCAGCTCACTCGCAACTGTTGCAATATTACCTACTAAACCAATAGAAATCGCTTGTTTAGAGGTTTTGGCTTTCAGCACCAGCTCTAAAGCTTCATCTAGACTATATGTAATCTTGTCACAG
The DNA here is from genome assembly GCA_023250175.1 of Candidatus Melainabacteria bacterium. Taxonomy (GTDB): domain Bacteria; phylum Cyanobacteriota; class Vampirovibrionia; order 2-02-FULL-35-15; family 2-02-FULL-35-15; genus JAHFBD01. Next base: position 10,239 of record JAHFBD010000029.1, on the reverse strand, counting down.
TAGCCTTCACTTACTTTTCTTTTCACCCTATCTTCAAAAATTTCAACTATTAAACCAATACCATCATTCATAGTAATAGAAAGTGGTTGTGCTCCAGACATACCACCTAAACCAGCTGTTAAAACAAACTTTCCAGCTAAGCTACCATTAAAATGCTTATCAGCGAGTGCTGCTAACGTTTCATAAGTACCTTGTAATATCCCTTGAGTACCAATATATATCCAGCTTCCAGCGGTCATTTGACCATACATAGTTAGACCAAGCTCATCTAGCTTATCAAAATATTCTTGAGTACTCCACTTAGGTACAAGATTAGAGTTTGCAATTAATACTCGTGGAGCATGCATGTAAGTCTTAATAATACCTACTGCTTTTCCTGACTGTACAAGCAATGTTTCATCTGGCTGTAAACTTTTTAATGCTTCTACAATTTTATTGTACTCACGCCAGTTTCTTGCAGCACGCCCTGAACCACCATATACGATTAACTCATCTGGTACTAATGCAACTTCTGGGTCAATATTATTTTCTAACATTCTTAATGCTGCTTCTATTTCCCAAGTTTTACATCGTAATTTATTTCCAGTCATTGCATGTATATTATGCTCTGGTTTTTCTTCAGAATATAAAGGTCGTTTTGATTTTATAGAAACCTTGCTTTCAGTAACCATTATTTTCTCTTTCATTTAATCCTTTAATAAAACTCAAAATTAATTCAGCAGCTAATTTTACAGTTTTATTATTTACATCATGTAATGGGTTTACTTCCATTAGATTAAATAATTTTACATCATTATTTTTCCCCGCAATATATGCTGCTTCAAGTGCTTGTTTTTTAGTAAATCCTTCGATACAGGGTGCACTACATCCAGGGGCAAATCTTTTTTGAATACCATCTATATCTATATCAAACATTATTGCATTAGTATTTTTCCCTGCAATTGAAAGTGCTTTATTTAAAGCTTTGTCTATGCTTGTCTTATTTATATACTCAAGATGTATTAAAGTCCCTTTCTTTTTAATTACATAGTCATAATGCTCTTTTAAGTTTTTCGGTGCATGGACACCAAGCTCAACAAAGTTTTTACCATTTAAGAACTTTCCTTCAAGTAATCTCCTGAAGGGGGTTCCAGAAGTTATTTTTCCGTTCACTACAGGTCTTACATCATAATGTGCATCAATGTTTATCTGTCCTATTTTCTTATATGCAAGAAACATTGCCTTCCCTGAACCAAAAGAAATATCATGTCCACCCCCAATAACAATAGGAATTATATTAGGCTTTAGTATTTTTTTTATAGTAGTAGTAACTTTTTCATGTGTCTTTTTCACATTTTCTTTTATAGGAATTATATTTGTACAATTAACTTTTTCTATATTTTGTAAAAAATCATTGTTTTTTTTATTTGCAAGTAATTTAGAAAACTCTTGCATCACCTTCTCTGGACCAAACCTTGCCCCAGGTCTGCCATTAATAAGCTTTACCCCATGATCAAATGGTACACCTATAATCTCTACAGAGAATCTTCTCATTTTAGATTTCCTATTTTTTCTTGGACTTTCTTCAAAACAATAGCGGTACTAATCATTTCTTTTAATACATTAATATCTTTGTGTAATACTCTGTCTTTATCAAGATGGGATACTTTTTCTCTTACTAATTTATAAACAGCCTCTACTCCATCACCAGGTTTGAATTCTCTCAAAAAATCAAGTGCTTGCGCTACACAAAGCAATTCAATAGCAAGAACAAACTCAACATTAGATAAAATGGTCTGTGCTTTTCTTGCAGAGATTGTCCCCATGCTGACATGATCTTCTTGATTAGCAGATGTCGGAATAGAGTCCACTGAGGCTGGGTGTGCAAGAACTTTATTTTCAGAGACTAAAGAAGCTGCAGTGTACTGAGTAATCATAAATCCAGAATTAATACCTTCATCTTTCACTAAAAATGCAGGTAGGTGCTCACTTAATTTACTATTCACCATTCTTTCTATACGTCTTTCAGAAACATTTGCTATTTCACTTAATGCAATTCCTAAATAATCCATGGCTAGTGCAATTGGTTGTCCATGAAAGTTGCCACCAGAAATAAATTCCTCTGTCTCTGGAAAAATAATAGGATTATCTGTCACCGAATTGATTTCTATTTCAACAACTCTTTTTACATAATCTATCGTATCTCGTGAAGCTCCATGAACTTGTGGTGCACACCTCATGGAATATGCATCCTGTACATGATCGCAGTTACGATGTGATTCTCGTATCTGACTATTTTTCATGACATGTCGTAGATTTTCTGCACTCTTTAGCTGTCCTGGATGTGGACGTAACTCATGTAGTCTTTTATCAAAGGGTGCATCTGAACCTTTTAGAGCATCTATAGTACATGCTGCGATTATATCTGCTGTTTTTATTACAGATTCAGCTTCGTCTATAACGATTGCAGCAACACCAGTCATCACTTGTGTTCCATTTATTAATGCTAAGCCTTCTTTAGCTTCTAATTCAATTGGTTTTATGTTTGCTAGTTTTAAGGCTTCACTACCAGTTAATAGTTTTCCTTTAAAATATGCTTGCCCTTCACCAATTACAACTAACCCTAAGTGTGCTAACGGTGCTAAATCTCCAGATGCACCAACTGAGCCCTTCTGTGGAATATATGGATGCACCCCTGCATTTAACATATCTAACAATGTTTGAACAAGCTCTACCCTTACTCCGCAATTTCCACTAGCTAAAGTATTTGCTCTAAGAAGAATTATTGCTCTTACAACATCTTCCTGAAATGGTTCATCTACCCCTGTAGAGTGGCTCAATAAGAGATTTTTCTGTAACTGTTTTATATTTTCTTTGGAAATTACTTTTTTACAAAATGCACCAAAGCCAGTGTTTACACCATATACAACCTTATTATCTAAAATTACTTTATCTACAACTTTTTTAGCTTTATTTATATTTTCAGTTGCTTCTTTAGAAAGAGTTACATGATAATTATGCCGAGCAACATTAACAACATCTTTAATCGTTAAAGATCTTGAATCAATGGTTATAATGTTTTTGGTTAAAGTAGTCATATTTAGTTTCTGTTTTTTTCTAAAGCGTTAATCAATGCTTCAATAGCTTTATTTCCATTGCCTAGCTCTTTCAGTACATGCATTGCCTCTAGTCTTATATTGTTAGCATCCTTAGTAAATCCAGAAGCAATTTGAGCCAGAATTTGTACGATTATATCTTCTCCATACTCTTTCTTATAGATTTCTAAAAATATTCTTCGAGAGTCTTCTATTCTACGACCTTTATCTGTATCGATACCCAATTGATGCGTTAAATCTCTAAGTAGGTGAGCAGTCTTAGCAATTGCTTTTTTAGTGATATTTTCAATTGCTTCATTTATTGATAATTTTGTAGTGGGATCATTCACGTTAACTTCACTTAGCTTTCTATTGAGCACTTTTAAAGCAGCTCCACCATTTGTACACTCCCCTAATGCTCCGATTGCTGCAATCTGAACAATCTTAGAAGGATCGTCTACATGTTTGATCAATAATGGTGTTACTCTATGATCGTATTGGTCAATTAGTGCATGTATTGCATTGAATCGAATGAACTCATTTTTATCGCTTAATAACTCTTCAAGGTGACTTACAACAACGGAGCCGGGTTGATTAATGCGCCGCAATATTTTAATTGCCTGTTCTCTATAATCAAGACTAGCAGACTGGTCTTTAGCTACAATACAGACCCAGTGTAGTATCTCATCATGTCTGCCTTTATACAGTTCTAACAACTCTATTCTTTCGCGAGATTGTGCAAAAACATTAGGCTTGAGATTACTAATTTTTTCTAACCGAGTCAAAAAATTTTGTTTACTGTCAACAGATTTAGGAGATAAATTAAATATTGCTCCTACTACGCTACTTATCCTCATACTTACCTCTCTCCCCATCGAATACCTTCTTCACCAACATCTTTTAATAATTCTATGATGGAAAGTTCAAAAAGTTCTCTTGTTGGAACTCCTAATTTTTCTTGTATATAAACAAAGTCTAAATCAGTTGGGATTTTACCTTCTTTAATCATTGGAGTAATAATTTTTTGTACTTCTTGTCCACGTAATGCATAACGTGAAAATACTTTTCCACCCCATACTAAAGCTTCCTGAGTAACAACTCCATTTGATAAAAATGTTTTTTCTTCTGGTTTTAAATTTCCCAAGAAATCTGGAAGAGTTTCTATCTTAACTTCTGGAATGCTTTTTAGAAATGGACTTACTGTATCTGAGTTTTTGGGACGCCCTACAATAATGGGACCTACATGTGCAATATATATTGTCATAAACTTTACTCCTTAACTTTATTTATCTAATTTTATCAAAATTGAATTGATTTAATTTGTATGTGGCTATTCTAGCAAAAATTTTAATTTCTGATTGCTAGAAAAGCTATTTATGTATACCTTCAAGCTGGTATATTATAAGGCAATCGTTAATAGTTTGATAGGAGAAATTTTATGGCAACAGTTACTAAATTGGGTGCAGCAATTTTAGCTAGTACAATCCCTTTCGCTACTATAGGGTGTAGCAAAAAAGATAACACTCCTGTTAATAATACAACCCCTCATATTAGCCAAACCCCACAAATCAAATATACATCTGGAGCATTCCCATATAAAAGAGATGAGGGCAGTGGAAGAATATTTATTGGTGACACTAGAGCCTATAAAAAAGACCTCCCAAATGTTGGAATGCATGAAATCAACATTAGAGCTCTTTTTGCATGGCAACAATCATTTAACAATAAAGCATTTAACTTGGAACAACGAGTTATAGATATTGAAGAATTACCAAAATCACCTGAACCAGTAGAGAATAAATTAATCTCTCCAAAAGAAACGATTAGTGTTTATCCATTTGTTGATCCTTTTGAAAACAAAGAAATAAAAGAATCAAATTTTTTACTTATTCCATATGGTAATTATCCGACTGAAAACAAAATGCCAATTGCAGTTAACTTAAATAAGCCTTTCAAATTTATATCATCTTCTTTGGAAAGACGACATTATATACATAAACATAGTGATGGGCGTATAGAAATTAAAGAGGGCATTCATTTTAAAGTTAATGAAGCAGGTGAACCAAGTAATGAAGAGGATAAAGGTTGGGGACTAACGTTTCCAATATGTGAACTTCCTGTTACTATGGGTATTCATTTCAAGCCTACTGAAAGTCAAGGCAAAGTGTTAGAGATAACCATTCCTTTAGAAAACTGTCCTATTGCTATAACCACAAATAAAAAAATGTATTTAATTGGTTTAGACAGTACAAAAATCGGCATTGGGAAGTTTGGGGTAACTGAACAATGGGGTGACTGAAAATAAACAAATTTATCTTTCTACTAAACTAATTCCACCAACAATACCATTAGAGCAAACTTTGACTTTTATTTCACTTTCAGCAGCAAGGTGAATTGAGCTTTCTAATCTATCTTCTATATTTCTAACAACTGAAGGCAAAGATACTTGTGCTTTTTGTAACCATCTATAGTGCCCATGTTCAAGTAATTGATATTGATATGGTAAATAAACTTCAATATTCTTTGGCTGAATATCTAAAGTAGTTGAGCCTCTTTGGTTTTTCCCTGATGCACTATATGCAAATGCAACAGATTCTTTACTAGAACTATATTGTATACCTTCTTCATCTAAATAGGCTAAACTAACTTCTATTCCGCTTTCTGGCGTTATACCAAAGGTAGAAAATGGCATTGTTTTACGCCATTCCAATACATCAATATCATAACTAGCTCTTTCTGCAAATGGTTTAAACAATCTTGCCTGATAAAAGATAGGTGCTTTTGTAGTTTTATTTATTCCATATTCCATTTGAAATGAGTGTCCTTCTGGAATCAATCCACTGTCTGCAACTTTTCTATATAACTCTATTATCTTTTTAGCCTCATCCTGTTTAATGGATTGATCTGATTTAAAACCAATATTTTCAACATGTTTTGTATTAAATAGATCTATTGCTCTTCCATTTACATCACAGACTTCTTCATCAACATCATATTTTGCAACATTTGACATTTCTATTTTTGCTAGTCGTGATAATTCGAATCCAATAGTAGGTATAACCTTTCCTACTCTATAAATGCCTTTCATATGAGGGTGTTCAATTATAGATCCTCTTTCTTCACCATAATAATCTTCAACTAAAATTCCTATCTTCCCATCAAATGGTATACCTGATTCATATTCGACATAGGATTTTACATCTTCACCTGCTGCTTGCTTTAGAACATCATCAATTGCCTTTTTGACAGCTAATCTACCTTTGCTAGCTTTTACAGTATCAATAACATCAACCATCCCTACAAAATCCAATAAGTGACATCCTCTTACTACTTTAGGATTTGAATAATCTAATGATCTAACAAATTGTTCTACATCATCACCCGGGGCTAAGTATTTAGCATTAGTCGGTAACTGTGCACGTAAATCTGGTTGAGTATCATGCAAGAAAAAGTGTGTGCCAGACTTACTGCCATTATATTGTTCTAAGTATTGCTTTGCTTTTGGCTCTTGCCAGTGCAATTGAGATATTTGCATAACCCAGATTATATGCTACTTTCCCTTTAGTTACATTAATTTTATTTAATCTAAATAAAATTAAAAAAATATAAATATTGTCAAGAAAGGAGATTATATCATTAGACTGATTTTTAGTTCTTATTGAGGAAATAAAAATATGTCAGTTGCTCGTATCATGCAATCAGTTATTAAAATAACTCTTTTACCGAGTTATAACTTTTATGGATTAGATGTTAAAAGATTTTCATTACAAGCCGGAGAAGAGCTGGGTATTAGAGTTGGTAAAGAGTTATTTATTCTTTCAAAAGATGAAGATGGAAAGATTAGTTTATTTAAAGGATTACGAAAAGAACCTTTACCCAGAAATGATGAAAACCATTTTATTATTGAAAATAAAATAAAAAATTATCTTGTATGGATCTATCCTACAGAAAATGGTATTGAAATTGGAGGAGGAAATGCAGATGGTGGGGTTACTGTTTTTGGAAGACATGTTGTTGGAGATATTGTAAAGTCGAGAAATAAGGCTAAAGAAGAAAAGTTTAATCCATTTAATTACCATCAGATAGGATCCTTATACGATCCTTCTTTTGGACATATAATAAATGGTGGTGTTTATTTTACAGACTCAAGCAATGGTATAAAAGGCCCTATTCTTGATGTCGATTTTGAAAAAGATGTAGAGCTAAGAAAAGCATATGAAAGCATAAAGGGGGAAACGGTTTTAGGTAAGCTTCAAAAGGAAGAAGAGATTTTAGAGATAGTATATAATCACTTAAAAAGAATAAAATATTTAGAAGATTCACCCAAACAAGAAAAACTTAAAGAAATAAAGAGACTTGTTAGAATTGGTCCACTAGTTTTTAGATTGGGAGGTATTTGCTGCTACCAAGCATTTACTGTATGTGCAATTCTAGAAAAATTAATACTTGAAAGGCATTTAAGAGGTAAAGTTCTTTATGCACATGGAAAAGGACATGGCTGGCCATTGTATTTATCAAACGATAACCAGCTTTTTATTGTAGATACTACCCAAAAGAACTTTTTAAACCTGATGAAAGACAAAGATAGAACTTTCCGTGGCTTTGAAATAAAGGATGATAAAGAAATTTATGGAAGATTTAAATATGCAGATTTTCTGACCCCACAAACAGTTTTTCATGGACCTAAATGATCTTAGTACTAGAAAAAACCAGCGCGATGTAATCCTCTTTTAATTACTTCATTTTGGTCACTAAGTTTATAAACCAAGCCACGCCTATATGCATCAATCATCAATAAAGTACTGCCTACATCAATACCAACAGCATCAGAAGATATCCATTCTGATTTAGGATCATATGCACCTGGTAAACCATATTTGTATTTATCCAGATTGATCTGCTTTGCTTTACAAAGCCATTGAAACACTGGTTTTTCATTAAGCGGTAGACATGACAAAATAGCAGGTGGTGAAATTATTTTATCTCGGTTTTTACCTTGGTAAGTAGTACTGGGTGCATAAACAGTATAACCAGATGGACCATCACATGCTGTTAAACCAAAAGAATCTTCAGGATAGCCATGCTCTCTGCAATATGCTAACTGCATCTTTACAGCATTTTGGGCTTCCTGCCAAAAGTTTTCACCTTGACTATCTTTGCGATCTTTTAAATTAAAAAAGCCAAGCGGAAAAAAATAAGTAAACAATGGCAATGGAGCAAATGTTTTTAGCTGTCCATCTTGCCACTTCTTAGTACGATCCCATCCTGTATGCCAAACTGTATCATTTATCTTGTTATGAGTTGCTCCTAATGCAATTAATGGAATAATAATACCTTCAGAATAACTATCCCAATTTGGTTTGATAAATCGACGATGTCCGTTTTTTAGAGAAAATCCATGGCTAAACATTTGTTTATGTGGAGCATGGTTATCATTTGTCAGCATCATTTGGAAATCTACTTGATCAAATAAACGTTTAGCTTGCTGTTTGATTTCTCCACCAAAATACTCACCCGCAATTAAAGCACCTAATAAAAACAATACAGTGTCTACAGATGATACTTCAGAGCCAGGATAAGGTTTCCCGGAATCAGCTCTGACAAAGTGATACATCCATCCACGTTGTTGTGGAGTAATGTTATCAGCTACAGTTTGAAGTGTTTGTAAGGATAAACTCTTTGCATTTTGTAGAGATAACATCTTATGCTCTACAGCTAACACCAAAGCCACAAGCCCATAGCCAGTAGCAGCAATACTAGCCATATTATTTATTCTATCTATAGTAGGACGATCTAAATGATCAGTAGAAATATCTACTTGTTTGGCTCTGTCTAATATCAAACCACTTTTATGTCGGTTATCTAAAAAATATTGAATACCTTTTTTCTCCCAGTCATTTAGCCAAATATTCAAAAGCTTGCGTTCTGATGCAGAGATGGTTGTTGTTAAAGAAGCTTTGTATAGCGGTTGAACTTGGGGTTTGGTCGCTGGATAAAAGTTAATTCTCATAAGTTAGGATAATTTTATCTTAAATTATTGCAAGAAGAAATATTTTTCTAAGCTTCAATATCACCTGATTTGAGAGCTCTTTCAAACTCAGACCTTGGTGCAGAATAAAAACTAACACCATCAGCTGTTACAATATCCCCACTTGTCCCTCTTTCACCATCTCTAAAATACAAAGTAGCAAATTGTTCTTCATTTTGTTTACCTTCAAAGCTAGTCCATCTTGGACCATTCATGCTTATATAATAAGTTTCTGGGTATAGCAGTCCTAAAATATTGGGTTTATAGGCTGCAGAAGTCAATCTTTCTTCTATGACTCTTTGTTCAAAATCTTTTCTTGCATTATAATCCTTGGGAACTGCTCCATTTCTTTTTTCAAAGTCAAGAATATGTTCTTTTACATCATTTGATGTACTGTCTGGGAATTCTCCTGTCATTCCTTTATACATTAGAGCAACCATGTAAGAACATCTTAAGATTTCAGGAGAATTGTCTGGCACTTCTTCACTAAAGTCCTCCGGATTTCTATAAACTCTCAATTCTTTTTGTCCATTTAAGTTAGTAAAAGCAAATACTGGTAAAGAAAATAAAAAGTCCTCTGACTTATTACCAACTGGCACTTTGGCAGAAATAGCTTTTACCCCCAAATGAGTGTGTTCATAAACCTCTTTAATTTCCAGATCATTTTTAAAATAATTCTTAGCTGCACTGATTAATAAACTATCCAGATCTTTTACTTGATTGTCTGGAATTTGTACTATCTTAATTGCTTTTGATAGTGAGTTTTGAACAGTTGAACTTTTTTGATCAAGAACAATATCTCCACTTTCAAGTCCACTAACCACTTCTTTCACGGTGCTTTCAAAAGTATGTTTTGGAGTAAAAACCCACTTAACTAATTTATCTACTCTTAAAAATCCCGGAATCTTCATTAATGTATTTATAGCACGGATTAAAAAATTTAAATGTGTATAAAACAGGCATTGCTTATAATTAGCTTCACTCTTTAACCTTAACCCATTTCCTTATCTAATATGCTTTAATTTATCCTCAATTATGACTCAACCTGTTTTTCTTTTGCCTTTAAACCCAGGAGCAAAAGCCTTACTACAAGGCACCAATGAAAATATAATTCAAAGACAATTAGGAGAAGCTATA
>JAHFBD010000028.1 GCA_023250175.1 Candidatus Melainabacteria bacterium | reverse complement strand
ACAACAAATCCACTGCCAACAACAAATCCAATTCCAACAATAAATCCACTGCCAACAACAAATCCAATTCCAACAATAAATCCACTGCCAACAACAAATCCAACAAATCTACGAATATTACATGAAACAAATAATCAATGGGAAATTTTAAGTGTTGCAAAACTAGATATTGCAAACAGAACAATTACAAGCAATGTTTCCAGCGCATCACCTTTTGCTCTTGCGGAATTAGAAGGCTATTGTGGTGATGGCATAGTACAAAATACTGCTACTAAGGTGTTGGACCATGCTGAAGGATGTGATGATGGAAATAACATTAATGGAGATGGTTGTGATGATGATTGTATGCCTGAACGTTGTGGAGATCAAAGGATAGAATCAAATTCAGAGATAGAATGTGGCAGTAATCAAATACTTGGGTGTTCAAACAGGTGCAAGGTTGAATACTGTGGTGATGGCATAATACAGCCTAATATTTTTGCTGAACAGTGTGATAGTGGTTCTTCAAACGGAGTTAATAGCTGTATTAAAGAATTTGTTATTCCATCTGTTAGAAGCAGATCCCAAGGACTTATCACAGGACCAGATGGTAATCTCTGGTTTGTAGAACCTGGTAGAAATAAAATAGGGAAAATTACACCTGAGGGGAAATTTACTGAGTTTAAGATTCCTACTCCAAACAGTAACCTTTACGATATTACTAATGGACCAGATGGTAATCTCTGGTTTACAGAAAACTATTCAAAGAATAATGCTAATGATAGAGAATATAATCCTGGGAAAATAGGCAAGATTACACCTAGTGGTGAGATTACAGAGTTTGAGCTTCCCTCTAATGGTTATCCAAGAAAGATTACCTTAGGACCAGATGGTAACCTCTGGTTTACAGAAGCATTAACAGCTGAAGGTACAGCAGACTCTTTGAAAATAGGTAAAATTACGCCCAATGGAGAAGCTAGTGAGTTTGATCTTCCTCAAAATACAATTAACTCTATAGGCGATATTACTTTTGGACCAGATGGCAATCTTTGGTTTACAGGAGGAGCTGTAAACATAAATGAAGATGGCTGGAGAGATTATTCTTATAACAAGCTAGGTAGAATTACGCCTGAAGGTGAGTTTACTGAATTTGATATTCCTGATTCAGAAGGTTTTTATTTGGGCAATATTACTACTGGACCAGATGGTAATCTTTGGTTCCCAGAATCTGTAGGGGCTTTCAGTAAACTAGGTAGAATTACACCTAATGGAGAGTTTACTGAGTTTGATGTTCCATCAGATCTTGATCTACATTTCATTACTAATGGACCAGATGGTAATCTCTGGTTTTTAACATCAGGTCCACCAGGAATAGGCAAGCTTACAACAGAAGGTGAAGTTACTAAGTTTTTTAAACTTCCAAACCCTAGTAGTAGACCATTAGCTCTTACTACCGGTCCTGATGGTAATCTCTGGTTTCTAGACTTTGATTCTAGAAACAGAATAGTTAAATTCTCTCCAACTTGTTCTCCTCCTGAAAGTAATTCATCAAGTAATGGTTGTGATGATGATTGTCAGCTAACTTCTATACCACCACCCTCTTGTCCATTTAAATTTGATACTTTAGAATACCCTTTCAATGCACCAGGTATTGCTATAAATGATTTCAATAAAGACTCTTTACCAGATATTGCATCTTATGAAGATGGTGATATTTTACTAAACAATTTAAGTGCAGGAACATTTATTAGTAAAACAAATGATTTGCAATTTGAAGGAGGAGATTTTGGGTTAAGTCATGATTATTTATCTAGTGATTTTAATAATGATGGAATTGGTGATTTAGCAATACCAAGATCAAATCCAGAAAATTATTATTCTGGCAAGGTATTAATTTTTCTAGGCAATAGCAATGGTACTTTTACACCTATTAGTTCTTTATTGATTATTAATACATATAACAGTATTGCAACTGGTGACTTTAATAGAGATGGCTTTAATGATTTAGCTATTGGGTCTCTAGGTAATACTGCTTCTTATCCACAAAGAGAATTTGATAGTGTTCAAATCTTTCTTGGAAAAGGTGATGGTACTTTTAATGAAACTACTACTTTAAAAACAAAACTATTTCCAAATCATATACTGGCAGAAGATCTTAATAAAGATGGAGTAGCTGACTTAATAATTAACGCTACTTCTAGCTCTTGGGGCGGTCGCAGCTTGTTCACATATCTTGGAAATGGAGATGGTACTTTTAACTTTATAGGTGAAGCTAAATCAGGTACTAATGATGGTAATATAACTACAGGATTTTTTAATGAGGATCCTTATATAGATGTAGCAGCAGCAAATTATAATGGCCACGATGTTTCTATATATTTTGGAAATGGAGATGGTACTTTTAGAAATGGGCAAACTTATCAGATAGGACCATTTCCTACACACATTATTAATGATGATTTTAATGCTGATAGAATAACTGATCTCATAGTAACAACTCGTCATCTTTATACAGGATTAAGCAAAGTATTCATCCTCACTGGAAGGGGTGATGGCACATTTGAACATCCAAGAACCATTCTTAAAAAATATGGAAGTGTTAATGATATAAAAAGTGCTGATTTAAAAGGAAACAACAGAAAAAGCCTTATTGCTCTAGGCTCTGGTAAAGTTTTCATATTAGTTAATGCTTCACCGAATTGTGAAAAACCTCATTGTAATAGTAATGATTGTTCAAGCAGTTCATCAGTTTTACCTCAGTGTTATGATGGAATACCTTCTTGTCCCAATGGTAAAGGTGAACCTGTTTGCAAATCAGTTTTTGGAAAATGTACCAGTGTTTGCAGTTTTAGTTTAGGTCTTTATCCAGAAGCTGATATTTGTAAGGATGAAGAAGAAGCCCCCTAAGTGTAGCTAAAATGGCAAAAAATAATTTATCCGTTCTAAAACTTGGTTAATTGATAATTTTGTACTGTCAATGACAATAGCATCCTGAGGCTTGCATAAAGGCGACATATCTCTAGAACTATCATAATTGTCTCTATCTTGAATTTGTTTTATTAGTTTTTTAAGGTCAACTTTTTCTGCAATTTGTTCCAAGTCTTTCCTGCGTCTTTTTGCTCTTATATAAGATGACGCTGTTAAATAAATCTTTAAATTAGCATCTTTAAATACAGCAGTACCAATATCCCTACCATCCATAACAATGGAATTATTGAACCCAAATTGTTGCTGCCTCTTAACTAATTCTTCTCGTACTATTTTTTTTGCAGAGACTTCACTGACCAGTTTACTTACCTCTGTCGATCTGATTTTTTTACTAACATCTTTATTGTTTAAATATACAAGCTGCTTACCTGCTTTTTTAAAAAAAGAAATTTTTAAATTTTTAAGATGTTGTTTTAATTTTTTATCAGGGAGTTTTAAAAGTTTCTTTTTAATTAAATATAAAGTAACAGCTCTATACATGGCACCACTATCAATGTATAAAAAATTTAAATTCTTTGCAATTAATTGTGCAATTGTGCTTTTTCCAGAACCTGCTGGCCCATCGATAGCTATAATATAAGGTTTCAAAGTTTTCGTTTCTACCTACCGCCGTTTTTTTCGCTGCACTCCCAAAACCGGCTTTCCAAAGTGTTTCCAGTCTACCATTTATAATATCTTACAGATTTTACTAAATAAATCAGATAAAATCTTACCTTTATAAGTCGTTTACTTAAAAACATTACGCTAGCTAGATAGTAACAAGTTTTCATTAAATTACTGTAATTCAATATTGTCTATAAGCCTTACTCCACCAACATTAGCAGCTATCAAGCAATAAATTCCACCAGTTTTATTTTTATCCACTATAGAAAAATCTTCTTTATCTCTAGCATCTAAATACTCCACCTTAATTTCAGGAAACTGTGAAAGAAAAATCAGACCTTCTAATAAGGCTTTATTAATAGTAAAGATTCCACTCCGTATGTTTTGCTTTGCTAATTTTAAAGCTTTATAAATATTACTAGCCATGATTTTTTGCTCTTCCGTTAAATACTTATTTCTTGAGCTATAAGCTAAACCACTAGCCTCTCTTATAATTGGACAAGCTCTAATAAAAGTAGGAATAGTAAAAGTTTTTACTAACCACCTAACAATATAAAGTTGTTGAAGATCCTTTTCTCCAAAATAAGCATAGTCAGGTGTAACAATATCAAAAAGTTTTTTAACTATAGTACACACTCCACTAAAGTGATTTTGTCTTGTCTTGCCACATAAAACAGATGCAAGATTATCTGGTGGGACAATTAAATCCTGCTCTATTTTGTTAATGTCTGGATAGATTTCTTCTTTAGTTGGAGCAAAAACAATATCTACTTCATTTTCCTGACAAATTTTAAAATCCGTCTCTAAATCTCTTGGGTATTTATTAAAATCTTCATTTGGTCCAAACTGAAGTGGATTAACAAATATTGTAACTACGACTGTTTTACATTCAGCCTTTGCCATTTTAATTAGTGAAATATGTCCAGCATGTAAGGCTCCCATTGTCGGGACAATAGCTATTGGTCTTCCGAACTCTTCAGCTCTTGTTTTAATATCTTTTACTAATTCAATTAATATTGTCATATGATATCGTAATTTAGGATAACATAAAGATAACGTTTACTATGCTAAATTTTCTAGAAAAACTTTTTGGTGAAAACAATGATGGCAAAATAAAAGCCATACAACCCTTAATAGAAAGAATTAATAATTTAGAAAGTGAAATCACAAAATTAACAGACGATGAACTAAAATCAAAAACTGGCTATTTCAAGAACATCATTCACAATAAAATTAAGGATATTGAAAACACGTCCCTTGTTCCCGATGATGCCCCTAAAATACCTGGGGTAATTAGAACAACGGTAGATAGAGCGACTTATGAAGTCTTAAATGAAATATTACCAGAAGCATTTGCTACAGTAAGAGAAGTATCCAAGCGAATTTTAAATATGCGTCACTTTGATGTTCAGCTAACGGGTGGAATCGTTTTACACCAAAACAAAGTTGCTGAAATGAAAACCGGTGAAGGAAAAACATTAGTAGCCACTTTACCTGTTTACTTAAATGCCTTAACTGGTAGAGGTGTCCATGTAATAACTGTTAACGATTACCTTGCAAAGAGAGATGCTGAGTGGATGGGAAAAATCTATCGCTTCCTAGGAATGGATGTAGGCTTAGTAATACCCCACCAAAAGAAAGCCGAGAAACTACGTGCATACAAAGCTGATATAACATACGGTACAAACAATGAATTTGGATTTGATTACCTAAGAGACAATATGGAAACAAGTTTAGCTAACTGTGCACAGAGAGATTATTTCTATGCAATTGTAGATGAAGTAGATAGTATTTTAATCGATGAAGCAAGAACACCTTTAATCATTTCTGGACTTCCAGCAAAAGGACAAAAAGAAATTTATACAACGATGGCTAAGCTTGGTTCAAAACTACAATGTGGCAAAGATAAAGATGATATAAACTGTGATTACTGGGTAGATGAAAAAGCAAGAAATGTAATTCTTACCGATCGTGGAATTAAAAATTCTGAAAACCTCTTAAACGTTGATGATTTATGGGATATGAAATGGAACCTGGCTCATCATCTTTTACAAGCATTAAAAGCTAAAGAGTTATTTAGAAAAGATATTGACTATGTGATTAAACCTAATCCCGAAGCTAAGAACAAACCAGAAGTTGTCATCGTAGATGAGTTTACAGGAAGATTAATGATAGGAAGACGCTGGAGCGATGGCTTACATCAAGCTATTGAAGCTAAAGAATCTGTTCCTATTCAGGAAGAAACATTAACTCTTGCTAGTATTACATTTCAAAATTTATTTAGATTATATCCAAAGCTTGCAGGTATGACAGGAACTGCTTATACAGAAAAAGATGAGTTTAGAAAAATCTACAATCTTGATGTTGTAACAATACCAACAAATAAAATAAATATAAGAGGGGATGAAAATGACCAGGTTTACCGAACTGAAAAATATAAATTTTATTCAAGTATAGAAGAAATAGTAAAAACCTATCTTACAGGAAGACCAATCTTAGTAGGGACTATAAGCATAGAAAAATCCGAACTCATTTCTGAATACTTATCCAAACCACAAGTTATGACAAAGGTAATGCAAGAAAAATCAGCAAGAGTTTTAAAGATTTTAAAAGAAAGAAAGATTCAAAATGAGCATACTGAAAAATTATTAAAATTGTTAGATAGACCAGGTAATTTAAAAACAATTGATTTAAAACCTGTCTTAGAAGAAATCAAAAAAGAGACAAGAGATCTTGAAGTAGAATTTACTCTGGATAGTTTTGAATCATCAGTTACTGTTGTAGAAGCAATCAGAAACAAGGTTCCACATCATGTATTAAACGCTAAGAATCATGAAAGAGAAGCATTTATTGTTGCACAAGCTGGAAGATTAGGTGCAATAACAATAGCTACAAATATGGCAGGCAGAGGAACTGATATTATTTTGGGTGGTAATCCAGAATACTTAACAAAAGAAGCTATAGGAAAGTTTAAATTGGAAGAAGACTCTATAGAATACAAAGCCAAATGGCAAGAGCTGTATCAAAAATTTAAATCTGAATGTGATGAAGAACATAATAAAGTAGTAGAGTCCGGTGGTTTACATATAATTGGAACAGAAAGACATGAATCAAGAAGAATAGACAACCAGCTCAGAGGTCGTGCAGCAAGACAAGGGGATCCAGGCTCAACAAAATTTTTCTTATCACTTGAAGATAACTTGATGAGAATTTTTGGAGGAGAAAAGATCTCTCAAGTCATGACTTTTTTAAAAGCTGAAGAAGACTTACCAATAGAAGCAAAAATGGTAACCAGTGCCGTTGAAAATGCACAAAAAAGAGTTGAGGCTCATAATTTTGATATAAGAAAACATGTTTTACAATTCGATGATGTAATGAATACTCAAAGAGAAGTCATCTATAGAGAAAGAAGAAGAATTCTTGAAGGGAATGAAATTAGTGATTCAATCATAGAAATGATACAAGAGCACTTTGAGGGAATGCTTTTTACATATATAAATCCGGGTACTCCTCAAGAAAGCTGGAGTGAAGAAGCTATACCAGGTTTACACAAAGCACTTTCAAGTAATATTCCTAACTTAGAAACAAGTCTTAAATCAGATGAACTACTTACAAAATCATTTGATGAGTTGAAAGAACTCTTAAATGAAGCCGCTAAAGCAGTTTATGCAAGAAAAGAAACAGAGATTGGAAAAGAAAATATAAAAGAAGTTGAGCGCCAAATCATGCTACATGTTATTGATACTAAGTGGATAGAACATCTCCATAACATGGACAGCTTACGAGATGGTATTCACTTAAGAGGTTATGGACAAAAAGACCCATTAATGGAATATAAAAAAGAAGCTTTTGATATGTTTGAGCAATTATTGTTAGACATAAAGCGAGACGCTATAACGCTATTAATGCATGCACAGGTTGAAACCATGGAACACATTGAAGAATTAAGTGAAGAGGTAGAAGTATAACTAACCAACACTTACTGGCTGAAACTCCTTAGCTATAAAATCTGTTCCAAAATCACTGGATAAAAACTTTGGATGCTCTAAAACTCTCAGATGAAATGGAATAGTTGTATGAATCCCTGTAATAGCAAACTCATCCAGGGCCCTTTTACCCCTGCTAATAGCTCCTACTCTATCATCATCCCAAACAATTAACTTTGCAATCATAGAATCATAATATGGCGGTATTTCATAGCCTGTATAACAATGGCTATCTACCCTAACCCCTAATCCACCTGGCGCTATATATCCATCAATCTTTCCAGGAGATGGCATAAAGTTTTTTTCAGGATCTTCTGCATTGATTCTAAACTCAATTGAATGTCCTTTAATTTTCACGTCATCTTGCTTAATAAAAAGTTTTTCACCACTAGCAATTCTAAGCTGAGCCTTAACAAGATCAATCCCTGTAACCATTTCAGTAACAGGATGTTCTACTTGAATCCTTGTATTCATTTCCATAAAATAAAAATTGTTTGTATCTAGATCCAAAATAAACTCAACAGTTCCAGCATTTTGATATTTAATAGATTTTGCTGCATTAACTGCGGCTCTTCCCATTTTTTCTCTTAAATGGCTATCTATATGAGGACTCGGTGATTCTTCTATAAGTTTTTGGTGTCTTCTTTGAACTGAACAATCTCTCTCCCCAAGATGAATTACATTTCCATGCTCATCTGCTAAAACTTGTATTTCTATATGCCTAATTCTTGTAATATATTTTTCTACATAAATCCCGGGATTACCAAAAGCATTACTTGCTTCCTGAGATGCAGCATCTAAACTTGATATAAGCTGCTCTTCACTAGTAGCAACTCTCATACCTCTTCCACCACCACCAGCAGTTGCTTTTACAATTACAGGATAACCAAGTTTTCTAGCTGTTTCAATTGCTTGCTTTGGATCATCAACCAAACCATTGGAACCTGGTATAACCGGAGTACCAGAGTCTTTCATAATTTTTTTAGCTGTAGACTTATCTCCCATTAAAGAAATATTTTCAGCAGTTGGTCCTATAAACTTTATTCCATGAGACTCACACATCTGAGCAAAATTTGAATTCTCTGCCAAAAAACCATATCCAGGATGTATTGCATCTACTCGTGTAAGAAGTGCAGTGCTTATAATAGATGGAACATTTAAGTAACTATTTGCAGAACGAGAAGGACCAATACAATAAGCCTCATCAGCCATTTGTACATGTAAGGAATTAGCATCGGCTTGAGAATAAACAGCAACCGTTTCAATGCCAAGCTCTCTAGCAGCCCTTATTATACGCAGCGCAATTTCACCCCTGTTAGCAATCAGTATTTTTTTGAACATTATTTATAGCTCAAGACAAGCTTGAGCTTCCTTCTACCAATCCCTTTCACTCGATCGGATTTACCGAGTAAATCGGATAAATCCTTTTTATATTATACGATTCAGACAAGTTTGAGTTTCCTTAGCTCTAATTATAAAGCGGGCGGCTTTTAAAGCCGCCCATATAGATTTATCTCGAGTACCTTTACACTACTTAAGTTCTACCTTGCCACCAGCAGCTTCTACTTTTTTCTTAACAGCTTCTGCTTCATCTTTCTTAAGACCATTCTTTAGTGGTTTTGGAGCACCGTCAACAAGATCTTTAGCTTCTTTTAAACCAAGACCTGTTACTTCACGTACAACCTTCAAGACTTCAATTTTCTTATCACCAGCACTTGATAAAACAACATCAAATGAATCTTTTTCTTCTGCTTGAGCAGTTGCAGCAACTGCAGCAACTGCAACTGGTGCTGCCGCTGTAACTCCAAATTTCTCTTCCATCATTTTCTTTAGTTCTGAAGCTTCCAGAACTGTTAATGTTGAAATATCTTCCAACAATTTTTCTACTTTTGACATTTTTATTTCTCCTTTTCTTCTTACACTTTTACACGATTACATCTTAAAACCATATAGACTATGCTGCTTTATCATTTTTCTTTGCAACTTCTTCAGCAAGTAAAGCAATATCTCTTATTAAACTTTCAAAGATACCAACAACACCTGCGGCATTGGCAGTAAGAAGTCCTGCAATCTGCCCTAATAGAACATCCTTAGAAGGCAATGTCGCAAAAGTTTTTACTTGATCTTTAGTTAAGAGTTTTCCTTCGAAGACTCCACCCTTTACTTCTCCTTTTTCAATTTCTTTTATATATTCAACATAAATCTTTGCACATTCAGTAGGCTCACCATAGCTTAATAAAAGCGCAGATGGTCCTTCAAAAAGACTTTCTAATTCAGCAAGATTAGTATCTTTAACTGCTATTTTCATTAAAGTATTCTTTGCAATCTTACAGTCAGATTTACTTCCTCTAAGCCTATTCCGTAACTCAGTAAGTTCTGTAACAGTCATTCCTCTATAATCACTGACCAAAGCAAAGCCTGCTTTTGATACTCTTTCTTTTAAATCAGCAACTACTTCTTGTTTACCTTGTAATTTTTTCATTTATATATCCTCAAAATAAAAAACCCCTAAATAGGGGCCAAAGAAAAGTTATTTTTTTATAACCTCAGTTAGGTACGTTTTAAAGGTGTCAACCACCTCCTAACTTTCTTTGGCATAAGAACAAACTATATGTTGCTATATTTAACTTAGAAAGTCAAATGGTATTGCTAAATGATTATCATTACTTTGTCTATTTAAGCAGCTGGTCTTGTATAGTATTGCAGATTTTTTAAATTAGCATAGATTCCTGCATAAGGATTATTAATACCAAGATCTTCACTTGTTGGTAAATCTGTTTTTGATTTTAACGGTTTATATTCATATTTTTCTAAGCTATTATTTTCAACGGATTTTAGACTAACTTGATCTTTTCCTTCGACTTCTTTTATATTTGATTTATTAACCGTAAGTGGAAAATCATTTTGAGATTGCCCACGATCAAAATAATCAGGCAATCTGCTTGGAGTTATCTTAGCTGGTAACATTGATGCTTGCATAAATTTAAAACAGTTTAATCAACTTAGGTAATAAGCCGAGGAATTTTTACCAAATCCAGATTAAAGCCAAGTTATGAAAAAGGTTTCTACCTACCGCTCGTTTCGCACTAATGCTCAACTCGCTTTTGAGTTTCGACGCTTTTTGGTGAATAAATCACACAAAAAGCTTATTTATAGTCTTCTGCATTATAGCTAGGCAGTAACTGAAAAAGCTTAATATTGTAAAAAAGATAACCTAGCATGGATAACCCCTTGAGGAGTAAATTGACTAGTTATTGAAGATATAAAGGGTAAATCATTTGTTTTTTTTGTAACGGTAGTATTTTCTTTTAAATCCTGCTTATAAGCTTCATTTAATGCTAAATATTTCAAAATATTTGCCGGAAAAGATATTGTTCTTCTTTCTTGTCTTTTAATCATGTATGAGTGAGTATTCATAAAGTTCTACCAATATATTCTTACCCCTAAGGACTATCTCTATTCAGGTTTTACCCTATAAACAATTAAATGCTTATGAAGATCCTCACTTTATAGTAGTCCTCGCAGTGTATTATTTAACCTGGTGTTAACAATTTGTATTCAGGTGGCTCTTGCGGTGACATTGCTCCTCAGAGCCACCTTTGCATAGACCATTCGGCTTGCCAAATAAATTGGACAAGCCTCACTTTATTAGACAGCTAAGGTTAAATTATGCTTGTCATAAAGTATCTAAACAATTACCAGTCTAAATTTTGTGTACAATTAAAATCTTGCTTGCTCTAATAACACTAATTTTCTAGGATCCATATAAACCCACAAATCACCAGGTCTCCACATTATCGTTTCATCACTTACATACATATAAATAAAAAGTCTTTTAATAATCTCTCTTGCTTTTTTATTTAATCTTCCCCGAGGATCATTTGCAAGTTTTGTTCTAAGTAAAATAGCTTCTTTTCTTGCCTGGCAAAATGCTGGACCTGGATTAGAACCTCCAGATCTACAAAGTAATGCAACTTTTCCATTTGGCTGCGGCCAACCTAAAACATACTTATTCATTTTATTAACTCTATATTTTCCCCCAAGACACTTAAAACTATACAGTAATCATATAACCCTTTAATAATTAAAGAATACATTTTCTCCTATAATGGTTCCCTTAACTACATTTTTTGTTGTATCCCACAATACTATATTAGCCTCTTTACCAAATTCAATATGCCCCAAACCTGCTTTTTGTGCAGTTTTCAATTGCTTACTAAGCGGTCTTGAAGCAAACAATAAACTATCTTCTATATTAGAAAGCTTCCAGTTTATAAGATTTGATATACAGTTACTAACAGTATGCTGCCCCCCACCCAACATGCCTTTTAAACTTTCTGTATCATAAAAATCCTTAGAAACCAAATCTGACACTAATACAAAATGGTCATTATCCTTAAACTCTTTTAATAATCTAATAACACTAGGACTTACATGAACCCCATCAGAAATTACCATGCATAAAACTTCTTTATCTTCTAAGACGGCAAGCATAATTCCATCAGAGTCAGGATTAATTTTTGATTTATCTTGTAGTTTAGATCTTAGAATCTCAAGATTTAAATTGTTTCCTCTATGAGAAAAGCCTTCTACACCTCTTAATGAATTGAACATATGAGTAACCGTATGCAAATTATAATTTTTTATAGCAGCTTTACCTTCTCTATAAGTAGCATTGCTATGTCCTATTGAAACAAGGATATTATTGCCTTGCAAAAATTTTATTGCTTCACCTGTTTTATCTAATTCAGGAGCTAACGTAAAAATAACTACATTAGGTTTTACAAATGGTTTAAGATTTTCAATGGTCAAATCTTTTTGCACATACGTTGGGTTATGTACACCATACTTAGTAATAAAAACTCCTTCTATATGTAGACCAAGGATCCTAGCTCCAGGAGCTGCTTGTGTTTGCTTTATATAAGCATTAATATAATCAATTGCTTTAGTAATCTTTTCAACAGACGCTGTAATAATTGTTGGGCAAAATGAAACCACACCACTAAAAGCTAATTCTTTTCGTAATTCATCAATCTCATTAAAACTAGGCATGGGGTCAGACCAAAAACTACAAGAACCTAAACCATTTACCTGTGGATCAATAAAGCCAGGAGCAATAACACAATCATTCAAATCTAATGTTAAACAATTACTTAAATCATTAACATCACTTTCCAAACAAATAATTCCATCTTTAATAAACAAATCACGAGTTACTATATCTGCCCCAACAACCTTGTTAAAGCCTGTTAGCTTAATAAGTTTTGTTTTTTCTTCTATGTGTCTCATGATCAACCTAGCTATAGATTAACAAAAACCATCGGGTCTGTAACAAATTCGAGGATGATCTAAATACACAACAGATTATTGCCATCTCCGAATGCCCTGACGGGAACTATTAACGCCTAGTTAATGGTCGGATGGGCTGAGGAAAGGCAATATTTAGTGTGTATCCTCAAAATATTTACAAAACCAAAACTACCTTCAACAATTCATATCAATACAATTTATTTACTCTTCAAATACTTATCGTAAAGAAGTTTTTTTGAAAGACCAAGCTTATCAGCAAAACTCTTTGAAGCCTCTTTCAGAGAATATCCTTCATTAATTAAACTTTTCATTTCTTTAATTACCAAATCAAAATCCACATTCTCAGACTGACTAAGACCACCCTTATCAATACCAAATTTCAAGCCCAAAACTATTTCACCCTTTAAAGTTTTATTATTTACAATTTCAACAAGCTCTGAGAGCTTTCCATACCAACATTCTTCAAACATTTTTGTCAACTCTCTTGCATAAAAAACATCAAGATTAGGATACACACTAAATATCTCACCCAAATATTTTTTCAAGTCATGTGGCGCTATAAATAAAATCACAAGGCTTGCTCTTTGTTTTAAAGAGCTAATTATTTTTCCCCTGTTTGATTTTTGTTCTGGCAAAAAGCCTAAAAACAAAAAATCATTTGTTTTATATGAACAAAGCGATAAAGCACAGGTTAAAGAACTTGGTCCTGGTATTGCAACGATTTTAATACCTTTACTCCTAGCACTGAGAACCAAATCACATCCTGGATCTAAAATAAGTGGAGTTCCTGCGTCAGAAACTAAAGCTAAATTTTTTCCCTCTGTTAATAAATCTAATACATACTCTGATTTTTTGCTTTCATTAAATTTATGAAAACTAATTAATTTTGTTTTTATTTCATACTTATTTAAAAGCTTAGATGTAACCCTTGTATCTTCACATAAAATAAAATCAACCTCTTTTAAAATCCTTAAAGCACGCAGTGTAATATCTTCAAGATTGCCAATAGGAGTTGAAACCACATAAAGAGTACCACTCTCAGATTTCATTATTTAATCCCCCTAAATATCTGCACCCATAAATAAATCAGGTTGTATTAATTTTTCAAGAATTTGATTTCTTATAGTCACAAGCTGAGAACTTTTAAAATCCCTTGGTCTTGATGCAGCAATCGTTATATTTAATAAAATTTTCCCTGGTTTACCACCAACCACGATAATTCTGTCAGCAAGCTTTAATGCTTCATCAACACTATGTGTTACAAACAATACTGTTCTTTTTGATCTCATCCATAGTCTTAATATCTCAAGTTGCATACTTTCGCGAGTATATTGATCTAAAGCACCAAATGGCTCATCTAAAAGCAAGATCTCCGGCTCAACTGCAAGTGCTCTTGCAATTGCCACTCTTTGTTTCATCCCTCCCGATAACTGACTCACAGAGTAATCTTTATAATTTGCTAATCCTACCAAGTTTAAATATTCAAGAGCAACTTCACGATTTTTTTTAGAGTTATATTTTTTTGTCGTTAGCCCAAATGCTACATTATCTAAAATACTTAGCCATGGAAACAAGGCATATTCCTGAAAAACCAGTGTTCGTGAACTATCTGGTCTTTGTATTGGTCTTGCGTTAAAC